>CATOJL010000013.1 GCA_951800155.1 uncultured Bacilli bacterium
GACGAGTACTTTAACTCCAATTACTATACGTTAACCAATCCTACTACAATCATAATAAAAAGAAGTGTAATTTTCAATCTAACTAACTAGATCTACTTCTTACACTTTTATAGTACCAAATTATTATAATTTAGATGTCATAATCAGTGTAGGTTATCGTGTTAAATCGAAAAATGGTGTAGCATTCAGAAGATGGGCTAATAAAGTTTTAAAAGATTACATGATTAAAGGTTACGCTGTTAATCAAAAAAGACTGGAATACTTAGAAAAAACAGTGAAACTAATTGATATTGCTAGCCGAATTGATGAAGAATTAAAAGGAAATGAAGCACAAGAAATAATAAAAGTGATCAATAACTACTCTACTGCCTTAGATTTATTAGATGATTATGACTATAAAAGAATTACAAAACCAAAAGGAATTAAAAATAACAAAGTAATTACTTATGAAGAGTGTAAATCTATAATTAATCAATTAAAATTTAGTAATAATAGTGACTTATTTGCGCTTGAAAGAAATGATGGACTAAAAGCTATTTTAGGGGCTGTTTATCAATCTTTTTCTGGAGATGACTTATACCCTACCATTGAAGAAAAATCAGCTAATTTGCTATATATGGTAATCAAAAACCATGTATTCATAGATGGTAATAAACGTATTGCTGCTACTTTATTTATCTATTTCTTAAATTTCTATAATATTTTATACAAAAATGGAAAACAAGTAATTGATAATAACACCCTTGTAGCACTAACGCTTATGATAGCTGAATCTAATCCAAAAGAAAAAGAAATCATTATTGATTTAATTATGAATTTCCTAGTACCAATTTCTATAAATAGAAAAGATTTAGTAACAGTTTAATTTTGATTAAAATCTGCTAGTACAGGGATTTTAATATAGATTTTTTTAATAGTTTAGAACGATAAGCAAACTTAATATTTTAAAACCAATAAACAAATATGATATCATTGGAACATATATTTGTTCCCAAGACATTATGAATAAACTTGATAAAAATATCATTAAAACATATACTGCTATTGATTACGCAAAATTTGAGGAATTCGAAAAAAGTAACTTGACATAAAAATTTAACAAGAAGAACAAAAAAATGTATTTTGGGAAAACATTAATGTGAAATATATGGATACTATTTTGATTATGATTTATACAGGACTACGTCCAAATGAACTTTTAGGAATAGAAAAAATGTACATTTGAACGATAAGTGCATGACTGGCGGTCTTAAAACAGATGCAAGAATTGATAGAATTATGTCACTGCATGATAGAAAAATATATGTCTGAAGATGGAAAATGGCTTATCAATCATGTTAATGGCAAAAAAATGCCATATAGGTATTATTTAGATTTTGTTTGGAACAAAATTATGAGTCAATTCAATTTAGAAAATAAACCTGGTGACTGTAGACATACCTTTGCGACAGAATTAGATAATGTCAAAGCTAATAAATTATGTATTAAAATTATTATGGGCCATTCTATAAAAGATATTACCGATGGAGTTTATACACATAAAACCATTGAACAATTATTAGAAACAGTTAATCTGTTAAAATAATTGTCTTTTTTATTATAATTTTTTGTTACCTATAGAAAATAAAATACACGTTTTTAGCTAAATGATTACAATAATGTTTTATGATATAAAAATAAAAGAAAGCCTTATATATAGGACTTTCTTTAATATTCGATGGTGACTCGTATGCGACTTGAACGCATGACCCTTTGATTAAAAGTCAAATGCTCTACCGACTGAGCTAACGAGTCATAACTTAAAAAATGGCTGCCTCGGCTAGATTCGAACTAGCGAAATGCCACAGTCAAAGTGTGGTGCCTTACCACTTGGCTACGAGGCAATCAAAGTGGTGGAGGGAGATGGATTTGAACCATCGAACCCGAAGGAACAGATTTACAGTCTGCCGCGTTTGGCCACTTCGCTACCCCTCCAAATAAAAATGGTGCCGGAAATAGGACTTGAACCCACAACCTACTGATTACAAGTCAGTTGCTCTACCAATTGAGCTATTCCGGCATAATGGTGGGCGATATAGGACTCGAACCTATGACCCCCTGCTTGTAAGGCAGGTGCTCTAACCAACTGAGCTAATCGCCCGTTCCCTGACATAATTAAATATATCAGTTTTTATCTTATTTGTCAACACTTTTTTTCTCAATATTTTTTAAACTTTCTTGAATCCAAAATGGTAAACAATAAGATAAAGTTTTAAAACCTAAACTTGTTTCCTTTATTTTTCTTCTAACCGTTGTCTTTTTTTCTTTATATTGAATATTTTTAATACTTAATTTTAAATGCCCCATCTGATCATCTACATCTATAATTTTAGCGTTTATAATTTCCCCAATTTTCACATAATCTGCAGGATCTTTCACAAAACTATCTGATATTTCTGAAATATGAATCAAACCACTGTAATAATCATCAAACTGAACAAAAACTCCATAGGGCTCAATTCCTGTGACTATACCTTTAAGTATCCTTCCTTTCATATATTTTTCCACAAACTCTACACCTCTACAAATATTATAACACAATTTATTTAAAGATGAAATGAATTAAGGAAGAATGCCACTGTATTCACTATATACTATATGCAAGTAAATAAAAATCATTCAGGATTTTTTATACAGAAGTTGTAATTCTTGATAGAATCCATTTATTTGTAAGCATTTGTAAAATTTTTAAACTATCTTTCTCTGTTTTTCGACGATTCCCTTAGTTTTTCTAATTTACCCTTTTCAAATTTACTAACTTTCTATTTCATTTAATCACTTCTTTTAAAGGAATAGCTAGTTTCTCTAATTCTTCAAAGCATTTCTTTGCTTTACTAATTTCCTGCTTATTCATAGTGACATACCCTCTAGAGGTTCCATCACTTGGCAAATCCACTAATAAAGCATAGTCATCAATTCCTATCCAACCTTGTTTTATGATTTTTATTAACTGTGGATATTTTTCTTTCAATTCATCTAAATCAACAAATTTTGTTACTATTTTACTACTTGCCAAATATCTTTGTATATATTTATTCTTTTTATAATATGAAATATTTTTCTTACTAAATACAAAGATTCGATCCATTTTGACACCACGATTTACTGCATCAAAATTACTTTGAATAAATTTTCTCTCCGCTGGATCTTCATTCCACTCATTTTCCATCATTGTAGAAATAATCCACATATGAGAACCAGATGCAGTTTCTGCAAAAAACTTATCTAAAATACGATAGAATTTTCCTGAATCTAAGTCTTCTGTTTTTGACTGTTCATCAAAAGATAAATACCCTCCATCAGAAACTAAAGAACTTCCATTCATATATTTATGCCTTGTTAATAAAAGATAAATGTCATCAGCAATTTCTTCTGGAAATCCAAGACGTTTCATCGGAATTTGCTCTTTCGCTTTATGAAAAGAATCATCACTTTCCATCACGCCTCCTATCCAACCAGCTACCAGAGAATTAATTCGTATACCATACATTTCTGTATAAATATTGGCGAATGTCTGCACCAAATTCACTTTGGCAGCCTGAGCGGAAGCATAGGCTGAAGCTCCAAAAGATCCACGGTAAGCCTCTATACTACTTACAATGACTATACTTGACTCAAAATTCATTCTTTTTACTAATTCTCGAACAAATATATTAGCCGCAAATACGTTCACTTTATAACTATTCTCAAATTTATCATAATCAAAAGTAAGTGCATCTTCCAATTCAAAATAAATCTCCATAAAGACAAATCCAAATAAATCCATTTTAATAGAACGAACTGCTTCTAATAAAGACTCTCGATTAAAATAATCAATCGCAATCAATTGAATATTTTCATGAACTAATTCTTTATCTATCGCACTATTATTTTGATAAAAACCTATGATAAAGTATCCTTTTTCTAATAAAATCTTAGTAAGTTCTTTTCCTATTTCAGAATTGATACCAGCAATTACAATCACTTTTTTCTCAATTTCTTGTTTTGAAAACTTCGTTCTTTTATCCATTGGTTTCCTCGTATCTTTTGGTATATTCCAACGCCTACCCTTCTTAAATGCTCCAGGTATTCTATTTGCAAGTAACAAATTTATAATTCTTCTTTCACTGATATTCCACAAAATAGAAGCTTCTTTCACAGTTAAAAATTCCATTTCTATCACCTATTTATATATTATACCGAATTAAGAATAATGTCAATTAGTTATTTACTTACTATCCATTTTTTCCTTAAATCTAACAAATAAAAGAAATATATATTTCCCTTAAAAAAAACTTTCTTATTTCTAAGAATCATTGTATAATAAAACTGGTGATAACATGGAGGAAACAGAAAAGAAAATTAAGGATATTATTGATACACTTCGCCCTTATCTTATAAATGATGGAGGTGATATTGAATTTATCAAATATGAAAATAATATTGTCTACATCAAAATGATGGGGGCATGTGCTGATTGTATGATGATGGATTTTACATTAAAAGATGGAATTGAATTTGCCATCAAAGAAGAAGTGAAAGAAGTCTTAGAAGTTAGAAACATAGAAGAAAAGGAAGAGTTTTAGAAAAGGAAACTGTAGATCTCTACAGTTTTTTTAACCATGAAATATAAGGAACTGTCATATAATTGGAAAGCTCCTTATAAATTTCTTTTAATAATTCATCATAATTTTTACTTTTCTCAATAATTTCTTTTAATGGCTCATCACTTTTTTGGTTATCCATAATTTCTTCATATGCATCAAAATAGAATGAAGGAAATAACATTCGAATAAAGAATAGTATCCTATCATAATTGGATAACTGAGGATTTCGTAAATAAAACACAATTTCCTTTAAAATATCTCCTTTTCTCATATAAAGGGATTTAAAGTATTCTGCACTATCTCTCACTTTACTATCTTCAATTAAATTAAAAGGATCATATAAGTCATATAAGGTACTATTCCATTTAATACGCCTATGAGAAAGAGTTGTTTTCTCTTCGGCATCAAAATAGGCATTAAATAAGGAAATACCCACTTCAGCTAATCCAACATAATAAGCAAAGCTCTCTCGAATAATGGGATACTTGACTCCAAATTGACTCATTTGGTATTCAAAATAGTCTATTTTCTCACTCCATAAATCTCCCCATTTTCTACTTTTAGAGGAAGAAAAAGAAGGAAGGTATAACAATTGTCTTTGAAATTCTTCTAAAATAGAAAAAGAAATTTCTTCTTTTTCATCTACATAATACTTTAATAAAACATACCTTTTCTGATCAAAATTAACAAAATATGCATTTGAAACTGTACTTATAATTTGATGTGTATAGATTCCCCGTTCCCAAAGTTCCATCATAAAATGATATATTTGATCAATAGGAAGATTGGAAACTTCCTGTAACCTATATTTTTCATTCTTAACCGTAAATGTATAATAAGAATTTGATTGGTGAATATCGATTGGCTCTAATTGATAATAGTAATTGATTAGATTTCTCATATATTCACCCCACTTTATCTTATGCACATCAACGAAAAAAAAGTAACACTTTGGTTACTTTTCTATCAACTATCTCTTTTAAATATCACTACTCATTGCTTTAATTGATTCCAATTTTTCGCGATATTCTACTAATTTCTTGCGCAAAATATTGTTCTCTTCTTTTAGTTTAAATGTAATCACTTTATACTCTTCTAACTCCTTTTGAAGCAATGCACTTTTATCTCGGTATTCACTACTTACAGAAGTTACGCGAGCTGGCTTTACTCTTGGTTCTTCCTTTCTAAAATGAGTAAAATCTTCCGTATAATTTTTCTTTATGCTACTTCCTAGACTATCAATAAACGAATCTCTACTTTTTTCTTCTCGAATTGGATCTTCGATAATTTCTTCCCGAATTTCAACGCGAGGTTCTTCATAAATAATTTCTTCGACTACTGATTTTTTTAATTTAAAAACACGCGTATCCGTTTCCATAATTTCATTTAAAGAAGACATATTTAGATCTCTAAATGAAGTAGTTCTTCCGCTTTTTATTTCCTTAACTACTTTTTGAATGATATCTTTGATATTATGTGACCAATCATCTTCAGAAATGAATTGTTCTTCGCCATTTCTTATTTTTTTTAAATATAGCTTAACATATTCATCTTTATCTATCTCTCCTAATGTATAGATAAAGTAATTAGCATCTTCATAATTAAAGTAGCGAATTTTAAAAGCTTCTGTTTCATGACCACGGTTATCCATAACATAAACTTTTTCCATGCTATCTACCCTCTTTTATTCTGTTACTATTATAGCACGCAATATCCCACTTCACAAGCTTTTTTTCGCAAATCTAAGTGTAAAAAAGAAAAAAGCAAGCTATTTGTACTCATAGCTCATCATTTTAAATCATATATGTACCTGTTTTAATACTTAATACAGTACAAAACAGAGGTATTGGTTGGGCGTGATGTATAATAATCCGACTCTCTTCGAAAGTTGTTTCCCTCGGCAGAAACTTTATTCGTTCCTCCTGTCTGTTTATTCAGTGTATCAGGAAATGATATATCCCCCTTATCTGTCCATACAATTGAGCTTGAACCCCTTATATATGGAAATTGTGTTGGATTTTGATGTATTCCAACGGAAGCGCCCGCTCCTGTATTTCGATTTGCTGTTCCCGTTCCTCTTAAAAATTCTCCTCTTAAATCGGGTACGGCAAACGTAGTTGTTCCATCTCCACCAAAATAATTATAAGAACCTAATCCCTCCTTAATGGATTCAGCCAATTTTGGATATTCACTAATTTTATAAATAGCTCCATCACATGATAAATAGCCTTCTGGAGGTGTACTTGCTACAATATAAGAAATGACTGTTCCAACAGGTGTCGTATCTTTCTTTTTCCCTATCTCGCCTGTATCCTCATCAATCTCACAATCTTCTTTTTGAACTGTCACTCTTGTTTCTGCTATACTTTTACAAGCACAGTACTTATTATTACAAATTGCGATTGCTGTATCCCCATTCGCATGAATTTGTAATTTTCCACTCTTTGGCATAGAACCTTTAAATTCTAACTTTTCCTCTTTATTTTTTACATTTACAAATTTCTTTTCGATAACTTCAAAATTGAATCGTTCTCCATTTTCTTGATTTGTTCCCGGTAATATATGATCAATATAAAATACTTTTCCTGCCTCAATTATTCCATAAGCTGAATCTTCTAAAGCTCCTTTTTCTGCTCGATCAATGATTTGTATAATCGAAGCAGTTGCAATTAGTGCAATCACTGCAAGTATTACGATAACTGCAAGTAATTCTATAAGTGTAAATCCCTTTTTATTCATAATCCATCTCCACTATTATCCTACATTCATAATAAACTCTCTACTAAACATTGTCAACTATTTTTACCAACTTCCTTATTTTAAAAAATCTCTTCCTAAAATAAATCATTTTTCTTTAGTTCTATTTAAGTAGGAAAAATATAAGAATCTACTTGTTCACCAAATGAAAATCTATCCATCTTATACATTATAAATTAAACAAAGATGGATATACTATGTTATGAGAGGAGAAAATTATGAACATAAGTATAAGAAAACATATATTATCTAATTTTAAAGATGTAGAAAAAAAAGAAATTGAAGAGGCAATTGTAGAATCTATAGGGGATAAAGAAGAATTAACGCTTCCCGGTTTTGGTGTATTTTTTGAACTATTGTGGCAAGAGGCAGATAAAGAAATGAAGGAAGAAATTATCACAAATTTAAAAAGGGCAATAAATAAGGAATCTAATTAATCAGATTCCTTATTTGTGCTTCATAATCCATAGAATTTGTAATATAGCTCCCTACTACTACCATATCTGCATCTTCTACCTTCTTAATTGTATCGCTGTTGATTCCTCCATCTATCTCTATAATAAAGGAAAGATTTTTCTCTTGTCTATACTTTTTTAGTATTTCTATTTTCTCTTTTATATCGATAAAAGTTTGTCCCCCAAATCCTGGTTCAACACTCATTAATAGAACTAAATCAATTTGATCTAAATAAGGAAAAATTTCTGCAACATTTGTGTTAGGTTTTATGCTAATGCCTACTTTTGAATATGCTTTAATTTTATCAATACAAGAAAGCACTTCTTCTGTTGCTTCTAGATGAAATGTCATATAGATAGGATGAAAACTCTTATATAAATCCACATAATGCTCTATATCATGAACCATAAGATGAATATCGAGTGGTTTTTTTGTCTGTAATAATGTATCTTTTACGAATTGATAATCTTTTTTGTTAGGAACAAAAATTCCATCCATAACATCTAAATGAATAAAATCTGTACTCCCCTTTCCTATCTTTAAAATACATTCCTCTATATTTTCTTGAATCGATAGAATCGATGTTGCAATCTTCATAATTCACCTACTTATAAACTTTAAATAATGTTCATATCTACTTTTCAAAATCGTTCCTTTTTCTACTTGTCGTTTCACTTCACAGTCTATCTCATGACTATGCGTACAATCTCTATACTGACAATCCGATTTATACGCATGAAACTCTACCATATTTCTTTCTATTTCTTCTTTTGTTAGATGCAAGTCTATGTCTGAAAATCCGGGACTGTCTGCAATCCAACCTCCACACAAATTTAAAAGTTCCACATGTGTTGTTGTATTTTTTCCTCTATTTAAAGCAAAAGATATTTCGTTTGTAACTAAACGAAGTTTAGGGTCTATTCGATTCAGCAAAGTGGATTTCCCAGCTCCTGTTTGCCCAGTAAAAACACCGATTTTTCTTTGAAAAGTTTTCTTTATTTTTTCAATTTCTTCATTTGTATAAACTTGATAACCTATCTTTTCATAATACGCTTTTAATAGAAAAATTTCTGTTTTCTCTTTCTTGGATAATAAGTCTATTTTAGTAAAACAAATAATAGGCTCAATACCATGTGATTGGATGAGTAAAAGCATTTTATCTAATAAATACAAATCCAAATTAGGATGTTTTACACTCGTAATTATATAAGCTTGATCTACATTCGCAATGGCAGGGCGAAACAACTCATTCTTTCGTGGATAAATTTCTACAATGCGACAATTCGAATCAATCTGCACAGTATCTCCAACTTTGGGTTTTATCTTATCATGTTTCAGTTTTCCCCGCCCTTCACATAAATAGAACTTTTCTCCAACTAAAACTGTATATTGATTACTTACTGTTTTAATAATTGTTCCTTTCATTAACTCTCCTGTGATGGAGTGGTTGTATTCGTAGTTCCATCTGTCTTTCCATCATCTGGTTGTGGTTTATCAGTTCCATCAGGAGTTGATGGTTCTTTATCTGGTGTTGTCGTACCAGGATTTTGCGTTCCATCTCCGGGAGTATTTCCCTCTACTGGTGGCTTTGGATCTGGAATTTTCTTTGTCACTGTAATAGTCAATTTAACTCCCTTAACTACTTTACTTTCACTAGCTCTATCTTGGGTAATAATTGTATTATCTGGGTGATCATTCGTATTTACCGTTTTTACTTCTAACTTAATCCCCTGTTTGTCGCAAAACTCTTTTACTTTATCTGTTGTCCATGTCCCATCCGTAAAATCTGGATAAGTCACTACAATCTTAGGAATTGTAAGGGTTACAGTTTCTCCTTTTTTTAATTCAATTCCCTCTTTAATATCCTGCGAAACAACTGTATTTTCTTTTACTTTCGCCTCTTCTGCTTCTTTTTCGGTATACTCCTTCTCTTCAATTGTTACTTTAAGTCCTCTTGTTTCTAACATAGTTTTGACTTCAATATAGTTTTTACCCACATAATTTTCAGATAAAAATCCTTCTAATCCTAAAGAAACAACCACTTGAATTGAAGTTCCTTTTTTTACAGTTCTATCCGCCCCAGGATTGGTCTTAATCACCTTCCCTGCCTCAATTGTATCACTATATTGTTCCTCTGTCTTGGCCTCAACAACGAAACCTAGTTGTTCTAACTGTCGAATCGCTGCTGACAGTTCTGTATCCTCTACATTGGGAACCTTTACATTGGGAACTTTTTTAAAACTAGGTAAAGCAAATAAAACAAAAGCGACAACAAGTGCAATAAACATAATAATTAAACCAATTATCCATAATTTTTTATTTAATTTTTTCTCTTTTTCCTTCTCAAAAATTTCTTCTAATTCTGCATTCTTTTCTGTTCGACTAATTGTTTCCTTCTCCTCTTCCTTTTCACCATCGAACTCTGGATATCGAAATACAATTCTCTTTTCATCTTCTCTTTCCTTAGAAAGAGCTGTCTTTATATCTTCTTGCATCTCTAAAACAGTATCATATCTGTTTTTTGGATTTTTTGCAGCTGCTTTTAAAATAATATTCTCAATACTTTGTGGAATGCCTTCTTTATAAGTATGAATGCTTGGCATCGGTTCTTTCATTTGCTTAATTGCAATCTCTACTGCATTTTCGCCTTTAAAAGGAACTTTTCCTGTCAACAATTCAAACATGACAATTCCAAGAGAATAAATATCACTTTTTATCGTAGTCCCTGTTCCATTCGCCTGTTCAGGTGGTAAATAGTGAACAGAGCCCATCACAGAATTTGTTTCAGTTAATTCCCCTCTTTTTAAAGCTTGCGCTATTCCAAAATCAGTAATTTTTACACGCCCATCATCTAAAACAAGAACATTTTGTGGCTTTATATCTCTATGAATGATATAACTATTATGAGCGCAGGCAATTCCATCTGTTAATTGTAACATAATATCGAGAACTTCTGGAAGCGTAAGTCCTCCTCGTTTTTTAATTAAACTTTTTAGACTTTTTCCTTCTACATATTCCATCACGATAAAATAATTTCCTTCATCTTCTCCTACATCATACATCTCTACAATATTGGGATGCGATAAGCTACTTGCACTAATTGCTTCTCTTTGAAATCTTCGCACAAACTTTTCGTCGTTTGCTAAATCCCCACGCAGTACCTTCACTGCAACTCTTCTATCGAGTATGGTATCAAGTGCTAGATAAACATTCGCCATACCACCTTCACCAATTGATCGAATCACTTCGTAACGATCATTTATTTTTTGCCCCTTTACAATCATTTTATAATCCCACCATTCATCATTAAACAGGCAACAGAAATATTATCATTTCCGCCACGGTTATTGCATTTATATACAATTTTTTTCAGTTTGTTTTCTAAAGTTAAATCTTCATGAAGCACCTTAGCTACTTTATCTGGTTCTAACATATTCGTAAGGCCATCACTACAAAGGAGAATCCCTTCTATATCCGTTTCCACATCAAAAATGTCCATTTCCACCACAGAGGTTGATCCTAAAGCTTTCATAAGAACATTCTTTCTTGGATGATCTTTCGCTTCTTCCTCCGTTAATTCTCCAGATTTCACTAATAAATTCACAAGAGTATGATCATTCGTTATCTTATGTAATTTCCCATTTTTATAAGCAAAACCGGAGGAGTCCCCAATATTTCCATAAAGGACAAACGTTGGAGAAAAAATGGATAAGACCAAAGTAGTCCCCATTCCTGTACTCTCTGGATGTTCGGTTGTATATTTAAAAATTAATGCATTAATTTCACTTACAACCTCTTGGATCCAGTGCATCGCATCTTCCTTATTGCCAACAGAACTTATGCTCTTAAATCGTTTCCCTATATGGTTAATCGCGATAGAAGAGGCAACCTCTCCACATAGATGTCCACCCATACCATCTGCAACAGCAAGTAAATGCTCCCCGCTATCATTTTGCACAACGATGACACTATCCTCATTGTGATCTCTAACCTTTCCTGGGTCGGTTATACAATAACTATCCATATTACGCCTCCTCATATTTTGAGCGAAGTTGTCCACATGCTGCATCGACTTCAGACCCAAATTCTCTTCTTATTGTCACTTGAATATTATGCTTCTTTAGTGTATGAAAGAACTTTGTAATATTCTCATCTTTGCTTTTTTTAAATTCGATATGACTTGTTTCATTATAGGGTATTAAATTGACATAAGCATTCATCCCCTCTATTAAATGTGCTAAGGATACTGCACATGCTTCTGTGTCATTAATACCATCTAATAATATATATTCAAAAGTAAGCCTTCGATTTGTCTTTTTTATATATTCTTTTAAGGTAGGAATTAATTCTTCTAATGGATATGCCTGATTAATGGGCATAATTTGATTTCGAATTTCATTTGTTGGTGCATGAAGAGAAATGGCTAGATTGACCTGCCTTTTCGTTTCCATAAACTGTTTGATTTTAGGAACAATCCCACTCGTTGAAATAGTAATATGCCTTGCCCCTAAATCAATTCCTTTTCCTGTATTTAAAATAGAAATAAAATCCATAACATTTTCATAATTATCAAATGGTTCTCCAATTCCCATAAGTACTACATGTGTAATACGAGTGTGTAAATCCTCTTCAATTTGTAGTAATTGTAAAACCATTTCTTCCACTTTTAAATTTCGAACTTTTTTTCGTCTTCCACTCTCACAGAACTTACAACCAATATTACAACCTACCTGTGTAGATACACATAAACTGTTTCCATAATCATGAAGCATCAAAACAGCTTCAACATGTTCATGATCTTCTAAAGTAAATAAGTATTTGCATACATCTTTTCCGACTTTTTTCGCAACAATTTTTGGACAAGACATTTGAAAATCTTTTTTCATCTGTGCAATGGTCTCTTTTTTTACATTCGCCATTTCATCAAAAGACTTCACTCTTTTTTTATAAAGCCATTCAAATACTTGTGTCGCTTTAAACTTCTTTTCCCCAATACACGCAAAATACGCCTCTAATGCTTCTAATGTATATCCATATATATTCCTCATATCTACACCCAATTCTATTATAACAAAAATAGTATTAAAAAAATAGACCGTTTAAATAGAAAATGTTATAAATAAAAATCATTTTTCTTTTCTAAAGAAATACCCAATTTCCCTAAAAGAAGTTTTCTTGCCACCTTTGAAAAATTAGATGTACTATGATCAGGTTTACACTCAAATTCTATAATTTGCCCATCATAACTTGTAAATTTTACTTCTTCACTTACAAAAGAATCGCTTTCAATTTGAATGGTATGTTCGCCTTCTACTGTTTCATAATCCCGCATTTCCCCGTTTGTAAGTTCCATCACTACTCTTCCATCAATACATACTTTATAAGGAACATTGTAGTCAATTTTATCGGCTAAACGTTTGATTTTAATCATGAATTCCAACACTCTTTTCCAAAGCATTTTTAGCTGCTTCTTGTTCAGCTTCTTTTTTACTATGCGCAATTCCTTTTCCATAGACAATCGAATCCACCTTTACAACTGCTGTAAATAATTTGTTATGGGCTGGACCTTGTTCATCTACAATTTCATAGGACAAGCTTCTTTGATCTGTTTGGACCAATTCTTGTAATTTAGACTTATAGTCATCATAGAAAATATCATTTGGAGCTTTGACAAAAGGAATCGCCGTTTTATATATAAATTCTTTCGCTTTCTCAATTCCTTGATCTAAAAAGATGGCTCCTACAAATGCTTCATAGATATCTGCGACAATGACTTTTCTAAATTTTCCTCCATTTTCCTCTTCCCCGTGTCCTAACTTCACATATTCATTTAGATGAATATATAAAGAATATTGATACAAAGCATTTTCACAAACATAATGCGCGCGCATTTTCGTCATATGCCCTTCTGGAAAATCTGTATTTTTGTATAAATACTCACTCATAACAAGTTCTAAAACAGCATCCCCTAAATATTCGAGTCTTTCATAACTTTCACATTTATGTTCATTAGCATACGAAGTATGGGTTAATGCTGTTTCATATAAGTCTATATGGTTTGGTTTAATTTCTAACTCCTCTAATATTTTCATATTTTCACCCTCACATATTATAACACGAATTTTGCTTGTGGACAAATGCATATTTCTTTAGTATAATGAGTATGGTGGAATTATGAAGAAAGTAATGATTTATTTGATTAAACAATATCAAAAAATTCCGGGAAAGTTTCATGATTCTTGTAGATTTGTACCAACTTGCTCTCATTATGCAATAGAGGCATATGAAATCTATGGATTTTTTATAGGTACTTATTTGACAATAAAACGGATACTAAGATGTAATCCATGGGGAGGATATGGATATGATCCTGTCCCAGAAAGGAAGAAAAAATGAAAAAGGGTTTTAAGTTTGGACTATTACTTTTCTGTTTTTTATGTACGGGTTGTTTTAAAAAGGATAATTTAGAAGATATTTCTATTTATGCAACTGCTTATCCAATTGAATATATTATCAATGAATTATATAGTGAACATGCTACCATTAAATCCATTTATCCAAATGGTACTTCGGTTGATACGTATGAACCCACTGAAAAACAATTAAAGGATTATAGTTCTTCCAATATGTTTATTTTTAACGGAAAAAGTAAAGAACAAGACTATTTATTAAAGATGTTTCAAGATAATAAAGATTTAATGATTATTGATGCGACACAAAGTATTGAAGCAGAATATAACCATTATGAATTGTGGATGGATCCATCTAATTTTTTAATGATGGCTTCTAACATTAAAACAGGACTTTTAGCTTATATTTCCAATCACTATTTAAAAAATGAGATTGAAGAAAAATACAACAAATTAAAAATTAAAGTATCTAATTTAGATGCCTCTTTAAAATTGATGAGTACAAATAGTACTTATAATACTTTACTTGTAGATAATGATGCCTTGCTTTTTTTAGAAAAATATGGTTTTCGAGTAATTTCTATAGCGAATAGGGAAAATTTAACAGCTAAACTAAAAAATGAAATCTATAGTTTAATTGAAAATAAAAAATTAAATTATATTTATACTTTAGATGAAGAACATCTAAGTGATCTTGTTTTAGAGTTTCAAGTAAATACAGATATTGAAACAATTGAACTCCATAAATTAGATAATTTGTCGGATAAAGAACACTCCAATGGAGAGGACTATATTACTCTATTAACAGAAAACATTGATTTATTAAAGAAAGAGGCTTATAGATAATATTCCTTTCAAAAGTTTAGAAGAATTTAAAAAAGGAGATAGGAGGAGAAAGATCTCCTTTTTTATTGGTACTTTATAAAAAGAAAGATAGTTCCTGCTTCATAGAAAAATAGCAAATACTATTTAAAAACAAAAAAACTACTAATGTTTTCATTAATAGTTAAAAGTTTCTTTTTTTTAAATCTCTTCAATTTTTAAGAAATTGGTATGCGCATTTGCTGGATAACTACCAATAATTGCAACAACATCTTTTTCTTTTAAACCTAGAAGTTCTTTTGATGCCTTTACCCCACTATCTACAATCTCATCTGTCGTTGTAAGAGAATGCACTACTTTTGTATACACTCCCCATTTAAGTGCTAGTAAACGAGCCACTTTTTCATCTATAACCGTTGCAACAATTAATGCATTTGGTCGTAAAGATGCTATATCCATCGCTGTTTTTCCACTTCTTGTTGAAGCAACAATTGCTTTTAAAGATAAATCTTTTGAAGCTTCCACAGCACACTTTGCAATTGTATTATGTATATCTGTTCCAAGTAATCTACATTCTTTATGATGGTTTGTTGGAATTTTTTCTGCATTGATTGCAATTTCTGACATCATTTGCACAGTTTCTACAGGATACTCTCCAATAGTTGTTTCTTCACTTGTCATAATTGCATCACAACCTCGTAAAACCGCATTGGAAACATCAGTTACTTCTGCATTTGTTGGACGAATATTACTCTTCATTGAGGTCATCATCTGGGTAGCCATAATAACGCCTTTTCCCTTTGCATGACATGCATCAATCATTCTCTGTTGGTATAAAGGTAAATTCTGGACACCTGTTTCAATTCCTAAATCTCCACGTGCAATCATAATATAATCAGATGCCTCTACAATTTCTTCTAAATGATCCATAGCATATTGTGTTTCTACTTTAGAAACAATAGGCATGTTTGGTTTTCCATATTGTTTACATAAATCACGGGCTTCTTGCACATTCTCTGCACTATTTACAAAAGAAATCGCTAAATAGTCCCCATCCATACGACAAGCATATTCAATATCCTCTCTATCCTTTTCTGATATATAAGGAACATCTAAATGAATACCGGGAATACAAACACCTCGTCTTGATTTGATGATGCCTGTATTTTGAATTTCACAAGTAACTCCATCCTCTTCTTTTGAAACAACAATCAATTTATAAAATCCATCATCAAGTAAAATTTCTTGTCCAATTTCTAGTTTTCCTACAAGATTTCGGTAGTTAAATGAAATTTGGCTTCCATCTCCATCTCCTTGTAAATCTTCCTCTACAATACGAATCAAATTTCCTTTAACGAGTTCAATTGAATCATTAACGAAAGAACAAGTACGCAAATCTGGTCCCTTTGTATCATATAAAATCGCAAGGTTTGCACCAAGTTCTTTTCTAGCTCTTTCAACAAGCCCTTCCACTAAATTTCTCTCTTCAAGGGTTGCATGCGAAAAATTAATTCGAGCTACATTCATCCCTGCTTCTACTAAACCCTTAAATTTTTCCCATGTCTGTGTAGCTGGTCCAATGCTACAAACAATTTTTGTTTTTTTCATAAAACCTCCTCGTTTCTTTTTGACTTATTCATTTTACTATTTTTCTTCTTTTTTCGCAACTCTTTTTCAAATAGTTTCCCTGAATTTTGTCCTAAACCGACAAATGTGTTCTTTTTACGTATTTGACAAAAAGGCTATTTTATACTATAATACCAACACAGTTAAGGGGTGAAAGTATGGATAATTATGAAGGAGCTTCTATGAAGGCAGAAGTATTAGATAATATATTCCTCTTTGACAAAGGAAACGTGAAAATACTTCTTTTAAAAAAAGAAACAGAACCTTATAGAGGGTATTGGTTCTTACCAAGATGTATGCTATTAGAAGAAGAAATGGTCGAAGAAGCAGCCAAACAAGCCGCTTATGAGTTTGCTGGAATTAATACGATTGACTTTCTTATAGACACCATTTTTAGTGATCCATCAAGAATACCAGATGAACGGATTTTAGGTATCTCTACCATAGGACTTACTGATAGTGTCACTATCTCCTTAAAGCAAGAAGGTACCAATTATGAATATTCGTGGTTTTCTATAGGAAGTCTTCCAAAAATGATATATGATCACAGTAAGATTGCACATAAAGCTATAGAAGATTTAAAACAAATTTTAAATTCATTTACAAATATGAAGCAAATATTTCCAAGTGATTTTACACTTCCTGAACTTCAAAAAGCTTATGAAGAAATTTGGCAAGAAACCTTCGATAGAAGAAATTTTCGAAAAAAAATAATGTCTTTGGATATTTTAGAAGAAACGGGAGATAGTAACTTTGGGGAAAGTGGAAGACCCGCTAAATTATATCGCTTCAAAGAAGATTTAAACGACAAAAAAATGTTTTAAAAAGATAGCATAACTTCCAATGACATTCATTTAAACTTTAATTCAAAACAATGGAATTTTCATTATAGAAGATCCATTGTTTTATTTAAATGAGAGGAAATGTACTACAACCTATATTGCAATTAAAATAATAGCTATATCAATATATAAAAAATATAATTCTATAAAAAAATCTTGAAACCTTTAGAATCAAGAAAATATAAGCATAAATAGGGGTCGAACATTAACGCACAAGAACCTTTTAACCTTATCAAATGTTATCTCAACTGGTTTTTTTGATTATTAAAGAATATAATAACAGGTTGTGCTAGTTAAAATAATAAAAGAAAAATAATAAGATTTCATATTTAACCGTATCTAGTGTAGATTAAAAAATTAAAAAAGAAGT
>CATOJL010000014.1 GCA_951800155.1 uncultured Bacilli bacterium
CCTCCTCACTCCTAACATAGAAGCTAAAAACTATTTTTCCTTCAAAAAAAGAATAACTTTTTCAGTTATCCTAATAAACGTAAAATATCATTACATGTAACAAAAACCATTAAGGCCATTAAAAGATAAAACCCAAACGAGTGAATAATATTTTCTGTGCGACTACTCACTGCTTTTCCTCTTATTTTCTCAATAATTAAGAATAATGCTCTTCCTCCATCAAAAGCTGGAAAAGGAAGCAGATTAATAAATCCAACATTAATACATAAATAGGCGATCAAATACAGAATGTTTAAAAATCCTGCTTTCGCACTTTCTCCTACTACAGAATAGATACCAACTGGTCCTGACAAATTCTGGACACTTAACTGTCCGAATAACAAGCTTTTACATGTAAGAAGGAGTTGTTCTACAAGAGAATAGGTTTTTTGAAAAGGATATAAAAGTAAAGCTTTCCAATCGCGTGTTTTACTATTATCAATTTCCAAACCAAAGTGATAGGTAAAGTTTCCATCCTTATCTTCTATTTTTGTAGGAGCAATTGTAATTTCTTCCTCTTCTCCATTTGTATGCCTCACTAAGAATGTGGCTTCTTTTCCCTCATTCACAGCAAGATAGAAAACCAATTTATCTGTAGAAGTAATAGAATGCCCATTCATTGCTATAATCTTATCTTGTTCTTTCATGTTTGTTGTACTTAAAGCATATCCATCTTCTATGTGACGAACGGTTGCCTGATTTTTAGGTACTCCTGCTAGAACCCCTACTACAAAAAGAAGGAGAAGTGCTAACAAAAAATTAAATAAAACTCCTGCTATAATTGTCATGAAACGATCTTTCCATCTTTTATAAATCAATTGTTTTTCTTTAGGAATATCCTCATCTTCTGTATCTTCACCCGCCATAGCAACAAATCCACCTATCGGAAAAAGACGCAAACAATATTCGGTTTCATCTTCCTTTCTCTTCTTCTTTAATAGCTTAGGCCCCATACCAAGGGAAAATTCAAAAACATGCACTCCTGCCTTTTTTGCAAATAGAAAATGTCCTAATTCATGAATAAAAACAGTTACACCAAGTACAAAAATAAAATAAATCAATGTCATAAATCGTTAACTCCTCCTTATAGAATGTGAATAAAAAAAGTAAAGGCCATTAAAACAAAGAACAGGCTATCAAAACGATCCAAAATTCCTCCATGTCCTGGCATAAAATCTGAAAAATCCTTTATTTTAAAATTTCTTTTTATCGCAGAAAATACTAAATCACCAAACTGTCCAATGATTGATAGAAATAAAGTCATAAAAACGATACCAAAAAGTGGAAAGGAAATTTCATGAACTGTTGTAAGATACGTTGTACCAATAAAAACACCCATAAGCGTTCCCCCGATATAACCCTCCCATGTTTTATTGGGTGATACTTTCGGAATACATTTATGTTTTCCAATCAAGACTCCTACCAAATAAGCATATGTATCAGTAAAAGTAGTAATTAGTAAAAGATAAATAAGCCAACTTACTTCTATATTTCGAATCACAACAAACAGAGAAAAACATAACCCTAAAAGACTCACGATTCCTATCATAACAAAGGCATCTATGATACCATATGTCTTATCCTCTTGATAAATGATCACAGGAAGCAAATATAAAAGAACAATCGAACTTAGTAATCGAAAATCAAATATTGCTGTAATACTTGAAATAGTTCCTGCCGTTAAAACCAAATAAGTGATAAGTACATAAGAAATACATTGAACAAATTGTGGCACAGCTTTCTTCTTACCTATGGCATCAAATATCTCTCGCATACCTTGTAAGGAGAGAATATACATCATCACAGTATAAGGGATTCCTCCATAGTAGAGGATAGGTACAAATATACAAAGTGCTAAAAAAGCACTCATTGTTCTCTTTTTCATAATGCCTCCAATCTTTTTAATTATAATATAAATCACAATTTTATTCAATACATTTGACAGTCTTTTAAAAAGAAGATATAATGTGTTCGTTAGACATTATGATTGTAATATCTATAAAATTTATAGATATTTCTTCATAAAAATTCTAAATATAAACATGTAGTGATATGTTCTCAACTACACTATATAAGGAGAAGATATGGAATCAATTGTAAATTTTTTTGTTGACAATTTTGGAACAAATGCTGGAGGTTATTCAAGAGAAATCTTAGTTTTCTTTATTTCATGTATGCCTATTTTAGAACTGCGTGGTGGATTGCTAGCTGCTTCTTTGCTCGGCTTATCCCCTTTAGTAAGTTACATTCTTTGTATCATTGGAAATATACTTCCTGTCCCTTTTATTTTATGGTTTATTACATTTATATTTGAAAAGCTAAAGCATACCCCTCTTCGAAAAATGGTACTATGGATGGAAGAGAAAGCCAATGCAAAAAAGGAAAAAATTGAAAAGTTTGGCTATATTGGTCTTGTCTTATTTGTAGGAATTCCTCTTCCCGGAACAGGTGCTTGGACAGGATGCCTCATTGCTGCTCTTCTTGGGATGGATAGAAAAAAATCCTTCATTGCTACATTGTTAGGTATCTTTATGGCAAGTATGATTATGATGTTTATTTCCTTTGGATTTTTAAAATTTTTCATCTAAAAAAGTTTTCAAAAAATTGAAAACTTTTTCATTGAAGAACAAGCAACTTGCCTCATCCTATTTTCTAAAATTGAATAGAGATAAACTGTAGTTGGCTTCTTTGTTTTTTTCTCAATATAAGTTTGGTACCCTTTTAATTGTTTACTATAAGCCTTATTTTCTATATTCTTTAATTTATAATCAATTAAAACGATATGGGTGTCATATACAAGCATAAAATCAATGATTCCATGACACTTTTTTCCCTCTTCTTCATAAAGAAATTCATACTCTTGAAAAATGGTTGCCTCTTCACTTGATTGAAGTAATTCTTGATTTAAAAAAGCTTCTACATAAGGATGCACTTCTTCTCTTTTCTCATGCAAAGAAAATGTTTCTTCTAACAATTGATGTATCTTTACTCCAAAAGCCATATTCTTCTTTTCCTCTTTGGAAAGCAGTTGGGCACTTCTTTTGGAAAAGATCTGTTTTTCTTGCATTTCCTCTTTAAAAAAGTGTTCATGAACCAAAAGCGGTTCTCCCTTCTCCTCTTGTTGTTTATCTCTATTTTCTTCTTCTCTTTCTATAACTTTCTTCTCTTCTATAAAGGGTTCAAGCTCCTTCGCTATTGTCTTTAAAAGATCATAGAAACTTCGTATTTCATTTCTTTTAGGGGGAATTTCTTCTAAAAAGGAAGGACAAACAAAAATCATTTTTTCCTTTGCTCTTGTAAGTGCTACATAAAAAAGTCTAATTTTTTCACTAATTTCTTCTTGCAGGTATTTTTCTTTTACTAAAGTTTTTACAATCGTTTCTCGTATTCCTTCCTCATAATAAGGACACAAGATTCCATACTCTTTATCATATAAAATGAAATCATTCAAATCAGAAATATTAAAGCGTTTTGTCAAACCTGCAAAATAACAAATTGGAAATTCTAATCCTTTCGATTTATGAATTGTCATCAAAGAAACCCCTCTTCCCCCTTTAGGACTCACAATTTTTAAATCCAATCCCTGCCCAAATAGATCAGTAAAAAAGCTTTCTAGTTCTTCTGTTGTATAACAAGTCTGTTCTAACTCTTTACATAAGGAAATGACTGTATCTATTAATTTTAAATGTTCTTCTATATTCCCTATTTTATATAAATTTTCTTCAATAGCGAATGCAGAAATAATTTCTTCAATAAAAAGAGAGGGTGTCAAATACATAAATTTCTCTTTTAAAGTAAGAATCGTACGATAAATTTCTGTTTCTTTTATCTTCTTTTCTGTAATGATTTCAAAAATTTCTTCATCTGTATACGCATACAAAAAACTACGCGCAAGAGATACAAAGTAGAAACGATAGTCTTCTCTTTTTTGTACCTTAAAGATGAAATGAATAATATTGGTTAAAATTTGTAGTAGATAGTTATCTAAAATAGATGTATCTTTTAGAATAGATAAAGGAATCTGGTATGTTTCAAATACTTTTTTATAAATACCTGCACTCGTTATGCGATCCAGTAAAATAGCAAAATCATGGTAGTCGACTGGTCTTGTCCTTTCTAGTGCTCGATCATAGATAGGATATTTCTCTTCTATCTTTTTCGCAATATCTTGTGCTATAAGGGTTGCTTCTATTTTTTCTCTTTCTTTTTCCTCATTTGAGTAAGTATAAATTGACATATGATAATCATCTTTTGGATGGTTCCATTCATAATCCATATTTCCGAAAATCATTTGATGGGAAGTCACATAATCAGCCCCACCAAATCGGTCATCCATCCATTTCGAAAAAAGCTGATTAATATCTTGTATTACTTCTTTTCTAGAACGAAAATTTTTATTCATATCAATTTTTATTCCATTTTCTTTCTTTGTAAATTGATTATACTTTTCTTTAAATAGAATAGGATTGGCATTTCTAAAGCGATAAATGGACTGCTTAATATCCCCCACCATATAGCAATTATCTCGTTTGATGTATGAAATAAAACATTCTTGTAAATCGTTTGTATCTTGGTATTCATCGATCATAATTTCTTTAAATTTACTTTTTAAATCTGTACGAATATCTGCATACTTATCAAGCATTTTCAAAGCTATTTTCTCAATATCAATAAATTCAAATAGATCTTTTTCCTTTTTAAATCGCATCACTTTTTTTTCTACTTTTAAAACAATTTCAAGTAGAATTTCTACCGATTCTTTTGTATTTATGTACCCTTCTATCTCTTCATCAACACTTTTCTCTTGCAATAGAAAATAGGCATCCAATTGCTTCTTTAATTTGTCTTTGCTTTTCTTTGCTTCTTCACTACTACGACTAGGTAAAGTTGGCAAGCGATTCATGCAGTTTGTTCTAAGAATTTCCTCTACTACTGTTTCTACCTTTTCCAAGTAAGTTCCATCAACTTGATATCTTAATTCTTCTACTAAAGCAAATATTTCTTCTTTTTTTCTTTCTAAAAATTGAAGAAAATCTTTTTTGATTTTTTTTAGATATGTAGGATGATAGAAAGTAGAAACATAATTTATAATATAGGATTCTTTATCAATTTCTTGATCTAACTTATCATTCAAAAGAAAAAGAGCCTCACGAATCGATGTATCATCCTTACAAGTAAATGTCTTTAGTAAGTGAAAAAAACGACTATCTTCTTTTTGATAATATTCATCAATTACCTCATCAATGATTTGCTTTTTTAAACGTTTTATAAAGGTGTGACTGACAATTTGGATATGTTTTTTAAGATTTTCCCTATAGTGGTATTTTTTTAAAATGGAAAGGGCAAAGCTATCAAAAGTTGTAATATAGGCTGTATCTATTCGATACAATTCTTCTTTTAAAGAAGGAATTTTTTTTATTTTATCCCGGATTCTCTCTCGCATTTCCGAAGCAGCTGCATTTGTAAAAGTGAGAATTAAAAGTTCATCGATATGGATACCTTGCATCAATTTACAAATGACACGTTCTGTTAATACAGCGGTTTTTCCACTTCCTGCTCCTGCTGATACTAAAATATCCTTTCCACTTTCATAAATTGCTTTTTCTTGTTCTTCTGTCCATTTAGGCATCACTATCCCCTCCTAGAAATTGTATATCTCGAAGCTCTTCTAATGGCACAATATCTTTTTCTTCCATAAAACATATACTTCTATATTTACAATATTTGCAACTCATATTTTCTCTTCGTATCTGTTTAGGGTTAATAGGAAATTTTGCCTCTTCCACAGCTTGTACCATTTCTTTTATCTTTTTTTCCACAAAAGAAACTAAATTGTTCATTTTTTCCTCACTAAGTATCTTACTATAGGCATAAAAACCATTTGATGACACTTTCATACTTTTGATAAATTGACTATCCTTATAGGTTTGGTCGAACTGAAGTAGCAATTCCTCATCCGCCAACGTATATCCATTTAATTTTAACGAATCTTTTTTTTGATCGCTTTCTGTTTTTCTACTTTGATACCGAAAATTTTTCTCCAAAATGGATTCAAGATAAAAGCCAATTATTTTTATCTCTGGTTTCCTTTTTTTGACTAAATAATAATACATAGGTAATTGCATACTCAGTCCATAGTAAATATCTTTTAAGTGAAAATCCGCCTTTCCTGTTTTATAGTCTATAAGAACGGCTAAATGCAAATCTGGATTCATCCATATTTTATCAATGACGCCCATAATAGTCACAGCAAGGGAGGATTCTAGTTTCAGGCAAATTTTTGTTTCTAATTCTTCCTCTTGAAACGTAGAATGCTCCTTAAAGTTTTCAAAAAACATATTTACTTCTTGTATATCTGGTATATTTAGATGAATATAAAAGGATTCTTTCTTGGATAAATTCCTCTTTTTCTCTTCAAAATAGGAATGAATATATCTTTCTATATCTTCTGGCTTTTCTTTTAAAATTGCATGATATAAAGAACCCAGAATCGCACTAAAATTTTCTTCATAAGGAGATAGTTTTAAAATATATTCTAAATAATATTTAAAGGAACATTCATAAAATGTATTTAAAGAAGAATAGGAAAGGAGAATCTGTCCATCTAAATAAGATCTTATCTTGTCTTTATTAAGTCCTTGAAACATGGATGTATAAGATCGATAAGCAAGCTTATAATTTTGCTTCAATTGAGGCAAGGATGGGTTTAATACCCCATATTTATGATACATATCCAGAAAAGTAACTAAATTTTTCTTATTTAATGTATGGCTATAATGACTAATTCCAGTAAATTGGATTTCCGTAATAGAAATTCCTTCTAATAAAGGAGATGGGTAATATTCTATACCCTCTTCTTCCTTGATAAAAAGAATAACTTTATTTTTTATTTTTTCTATGGCTTTTTTTGTGCTTACTAAAGAAAGATGGTTCTTTTCACATGTATTCTCTAAAAAAGATGGTTTTATTGCATCATACAAAAAATCTTCGTCTTTGTAAGTAACAGGAAGTAAAGATGCATTTGCATTTAAAATAAAGACATAATCATCTTCCAAATAAATTGTATTTAATAATGGTCCTACTTTTAATTCATTTGTGATCTCTTCTTCTATCGAAATTTCTTGTGCAAAGGTATCCATTAATTCTTCTAAATCATATTCCTCTATATTTAGAATCTCATTTAATTTACCAAGCAGTTTTTCCATAGGAAAAGATAAATTTATATTTTGTTTACCTTCCAAAATTTCCTTTTTCATTTTGGCATACATGGGAGTTCCATATAAAAATTTTTTTTCTTTTTTTACAGGAATATGGTAAGCTTTCGCTAATCTGTTGATTTTAGGATACATTTCCTCTTGCACATTCACAATATAAATATGAGAGAGGGAAATGCCTTTTTCTAATAATGCCGAAATTTCTTCAAAAACATAAGTAAGTTCTTCTTCCAATGTTCCACATACATAGGCTTTTTCCAAGGGATAATTTGGAGATTCTACCCTCCGAATTGGGACATAGGACTCTATGTTTTTTAGAAGATTTTCCTCATATTTTGTTATTCTATCATACCCATACAATACAATAGAAAATGTTTTTAAATATGCAAAAAAATGAGGATGAAAAAGAAGAAGATGCTCATCTTCTAAGTCTTGCTTGACTTGTCTAAGCATATCCATATTTGCACTAAAACTACTATCTATATAATACAAATTTTCTAAATAAATGAGAGCAATCTCTCGTTTGATTTTGTATTTTTTTTGTAAAAAACAAATGGCATTTTCATCATACGTAAATGTAGAAAAATTTCGTAATTCTTTTAATGTCATTAATTTAAAGGGAAAAAAAAGCTGATTTTCTTCCATGTAAAATAAAATTTTTTCCTTCACAGAGTCTGGAACAAGAAAAAGCGTTTTGCAAGTTATATCTTTTATAAAATCCAATGTACCACCTACTTCTATTATTATCCTATATGACATTGGTTTCTATGTCAATCCTTTATCAAAATTTAAGTGCATCCTGTATTGGTATACAAGTAATTTTAAAAAAATAGCACAATGCTTCTAGCAAATGACTTCTCTTTCCTATTTTAAAAAGAAATGCATTTATACATAACTTCATTATATAGCATACATTTGTTTGTGTCAATGCTTTTTTGATTTCATAAATACCACACACTTTTTAAAGAAAAAAATAGAAGGAATTCTCTATATTTTTTCACACATAAAAAGGGTTTTCACCCTAATTTTCTGCTTCTTCTAACATGGTCGTAATAAAAATTCCATACCCTTTTTCTGGATTATTTACCACTACATGAGTTACTGCACCAATAATATAATCTCCTTGAATAATTGGACTTCCTGACATTCCTTGGACAATTCCTCCTGTTTTTTCTAATAATTCTTTATCTTTTATCTCAAATAAAATATTTTTTAAAGTATCACTATCTGGCATGATTTTTAAAATCTCAATCTCATACGTTTCAATTTTCTCATCTGCGGTCACTGTTAAAATTTGTGCACTTCCTTTTTTAATTTGATTAGGACGGGCTACTTGATAGAGTTTTTCTTTAGAATAGTTTTCTTTATACATTCCAAAAATACCACTGTTTGTATTTTCTAGAATCGTTCCTTTTTGATCATTTTGATGTAAATCGGCATTTTTACTTCCCGGTGTCCCCGTATCACTACGATCTATGCTAGTGACGGTTGAAGAAAATATCTTCCCTTCTTTCACTTCCAACATAATTCCTGTTTTTGAATCTGCTACCTCATGCCCTAATGCCCCAAATCGTTTTGTATCTGGATCGACAAATGTCAATGTACCAATTCCTGTAATAGTATCTTTTACATAAAGTCCTGTTTTATAGATGTTTTTATCATCTTTAACAACAGGAAGTTCTGTTTCATATACCTCAGTACCTCGTTTATAAGCTATTGAAACTTTGTCCTCATTTGTATTTGAAATCATTGTTACCATCTGGTCTATATTGTCAATCGTTTTCCCATTTACTTTTATGATGATGTCTCCTACTTCTAATTTTGCTTCCTTGCATAGGTCTTTTCCATCCACTAAATAACTACCGACAATCAATACTCCATTTGATTTAATCTCAATTCCAATATTTTCTCCACCTGCATAAATTTTATCTGAATAGGCAAGAATAGAATTGGGTAAAATAAAGAATGTTAAAAGAAACAAAAATGATGCTTTTTTGAATTTTTTAAAAAACATGAAAACATCTCCTTTGTTTTAACAGACTACATTAATAGTATCTTCATATATAAATAGTTTATAAATTGTAAATTTTTCCAACTTAAAAAAGAAGTATAAATATTAGTAATTACACTTCTTTTTTTTAACTCTCTTTTATATACTGCTATATCAAGGTATATATTTCTTAAAGAATTTTCTTCCTAATGATTGACCAACTATAACTTCCATTTAAAAATTCTTCATAAATAAATCTGATTCTCTTTTACAATATGGCTTACGTATTTTTTTAATTTGTATAACCATAAAGTTTATAAGCGTCCAAGGTTTTGCCATTTGTGAGTAAATAGTTATTATACTATAATAATGGAAAAAGTGCTTGCTATTCACTTAGCACTTTTTTCAATAAACAAAAATAGTGTTTTCTATAATTTCTACTTTTAAATTTTTATTATCACACACGATAACTCAGTTTTCTAATTTCCTTCCACCCCATTCAACGACAATAAATCCATTTCTTTCCTTAGGCTCTAATATCTGTTCTTTCACTTCTTTTTTTTCTAAAAGAGGTAGATAGTCCATCATAATACGAATAAGTGTATCTGGTTCTTTTGAAAAAGATAGTTTCATATAATCATTCAGATCTTCATTTGTCCTAAAATGAATATAATTATATGGATTATTTTCCAATCTATCTATCCAATAAATTATAAATTCATTAATCTCTCTTTCATTAAGCCCTAAATAGGAAAGTTTTTCTTCTAAGAAAGACACTGTATCTTTTCCCTCTACTAAAAATCCAGTAGAGGTATCTATTTTCGTATTATCAATTCCCTCCCAATAGAGTGCATAATAATTTCGCTTCGTATCATAATCATAAACAGTGCCTGATGGAGTAATATGTACGTTCCATGATTGATTATATTTTGGATAAGTATGTGTTAAAAGAGTGGGGTTTCCTAAAGAAATGGTTATATCCATCTCCTCTAAAGGATAAAAGTATAGAATGGGCTTATAAGCTATATTTTGATCACATTTAACAGAATTAGATATATACAAATAGGGTTCTATTGTTTCTAAATTTTTTAAATTTTCCTTTATTTCATAAAGATAAGTTACTTTTTCTGGTGTGCAAACACCACAAGAATGCTCACTACTAAAATAGAGCCTCAACGTTGTACCCTCAATCTCTGTCTTATCAATAGAAATTTGCTCACCACAGGGATTAATAGTCATAGTTAACATTACAAACTCCTGCCCACTCTGTAAGGCTTTCTCTAATTCTTCTTTTGTATGTATAGAAGAATGAACCAAATCTGCTAATTCCATTTGTTCTTTGTTATCTATATACTCTTTATAGGAAGTTATTAGATAAGCTTCATAATCATTAGTAAATTCCTTCAAAGGCTTGTAAGATTGATTCAATACATATGGCTTTTTTTGTTTGATAGAAAAAATGGAAATACATAATGTAATACTAAGTAAGACAAACGTTATTATGAATAGTATTCTCTCTTTTTTCATAAAATTGCACCTCACAAAATGATATTATTAATATTTTTTAAATATATAAATCTATTCACTTTCTTTATATGCAAATACGCATACTAAAGTTTTTGTATAGTAGATGGTTAGTTTTCTAGTTTAAAATCTTCCTCTGTTTCCTTTACAATTTTACTTACTCTCTCTTCTACATTCTTTAAAGAAGCATCGCATTCTTTTACTAATTTCATCGCTTTCGTATATACTTCTATCGATTCATCTAACCCAAATTCTCCATTTTCTAAAGAGGCGATCATCACTTCTAACTCTTTCATATTCTCTTCAATTGTTTTCTTTTTCTCCATTTTTCTTTACCTCCATTATTTTTGATGTAATCTTACCATTTGTCAAATGTGTATAAAGTACATCATCAATTTTTACTTCATCTATATCCTTTAAGACTTTCTCTTCTAAATAAGTAATCGAATATCCTCTTTTCAAAGTAGAAAGTGGATTTAAAAGTTCTAATTTCTCCATTTCTTTTATCAATACCATTTTATATTTCTCTAACAATAGAGTTGGGTTATTTAATAAATGATTTTTCTTCATTTGTCCCAAAAGTATTTTTTTATCATTCACTTTTTTAAGCAAAAGTTCCTTTATTCTTTCTTCATATAAATCAAGTGTTTGTCTTTTTTGTTCAAATAACATATTTGGTGTTTTAATTACAAAAGAACTCTTCAAACCATCCATAATTAATTCCAAATATTTTACTTTTTTTAAAATAGCTTCATTTAAACGAATCTTATATTGGGTTAGTAAATGCAATAAATCTAAAATATTAGGGACTGCCATTTCCGCAGCTCCTGTTGGAGTAGGTGCCCTTAAATCGGCCACAAAATCAGCAATCGTAAAATCAACTTCATGTCCAACAGCACTAATAACAGGAGTCTTGCAAGCAAAGATAGCACGTGCAACACCCTCATCATTGAAACAGTTCAAATCCTCAAAAGAACCTCCACCACGTCCAACCAATAAAACATCTAAATGATAGCTATCTGCCTGTTTTAATTTTTGTATGATATCATTTGCAGCATACTCTCCTTGCACCAAACAAGGGAATAAATACGTTTCACAAATAGGATACCTTCTTTCAATCGTAGATAAAATATCTTTGATAGCCGCTCCTGTTTGTGCTGTCACAATTCCAATTTTTGTAGGATATTTAGGGATCTTCTTTTTATATTTTGTATCAAAAAGCCCCTCTTCACTTAACTTCTTCTTCAATTTTTCAAAAGCAATGTAAAGGTTTCCAATTCCATCTTCCTGCATTTCTGTCACATAAATTTGGTAAGTTCCTCCTGCTTCATAAACGCTAATAGAACCTGTTACCAATACTTTCATGCCTTCTTTAGGCTCAAAATCTAATTTTGTAGTCGCACTTCGAAACATAATGGCTTTTATAATACTATTCTCATCTTTTAATGAAAAATAAAGATGCCCCGAAGAATGACTTTTATAATTCGAAATCTCTCCTCGAAGATATACAGTGCGCAAATTCGTATCATTATCAATTCGATGTTTTATATAACGGGTTATTGCAGTTATACTTAAATATTTATCTTCCATTTTCTTTTTCCTTTAATACTTTATCAAGTGTTGCATTAATCATTTTTCGAACATGGTCATCGCTATAAACTTTCGCTAGTTCAACAGCTTCATTAATACAGACAACACTTGGTGTATTTGTATATAATAATTCATAAATTCCCATTTCTAAAATTGCTTTATCTGTATTTCCTAAACGGTCAATCTTCCAGCCATCTAGGTATTGATTCGCCAAATTATCTAATTCATTTTGATAAGTAATTACACCATAAACCATATCTTTCACAAATTCGTTATCAATTTGAGCTACTTCTTTTATTACTGCTTCCACATCATATCCTATTTGATTCTTTTTATAAACATGTATCTGGTATAAAATTGTCATAATAATAACACGTAGTTCACTTCTTGTTTTATGTTCCATCCAATCACCTACTTAAATTGTATCATAAATCAAAAACAATTGGTATCTTTAAAATAAAAAAAAAGTACCTATTTGGTACAAGATCATTTTCGATGTTATTTTCGCTTTTGCTTCGAATAACCTAAGCATATTTTCACTTCTTCTGGAAACAGATCAATTTTCTCTATTTGTCTTTCTGCATCCTCAACATCAAATTTTTGCATTATTTTTCCATTCACACATTCACAAACATCAGATTCATTTAATAAAGAAAAAGGCGCTCCAACAGACCATGGTTCTACAAAATTGCAATTATTTAAAAGCGTTTCAATCTCTTGCGTTTTAATTCCTGTATAACTCTTAAATATAGTTTTATCACTATACTGTATTCCACTACCTTTATTTAATAAACGAAAGGCTTCATTGGATGCATCTTCTTTTAAAGTAGATACTTGAAAATAGAGTTCACTTCGTTTTACATCTGTCGTCCTTCCAAGAGAAAGTCCTTCTTGTGTAGATGTGGCATAATAAAGAAGTCCACTAGGATGAAATAAAATAACTTCTTTTGCTTGTTTTCCTATTCTATCTGTAATTCCTACATATTTGAAATCATTTACCATTAAAATTCTAAAACCCAATTTTTGAAGGCTTGAAATCTTACTTCCAAAAGGAGTCTGTCCTAAATCCCCTAACTGCAAATGGTTGATGCAAGCATCTAAGGCAGGAACATTTTTACTAGCTATACTTACTAAAAATGCGACTTTTTCCTCTTCACTCCAATTTTCATATCCTTTTCCCAACTTTTCTTCCCATCCATAAATATCTTCTTTTTTAATCTCTAAATTTAAAGTATTCATCTCTCATCACCAGTTATTACTATAACAAATAAAAGGAAATTTGTCGACAATTTATCAAAAAATAAAAAAAGAATTTTTAACTTTATACTGTCATCAATTCTTTTTCTTTTTCTTTTGTCTTTTCATCAACAATCTTATTGTATTTTTGAATTAAATTTTGTACCTCGTCCATTGCTTCTTTCTCTTCATCTTCTGGTATTTCTTGTTTCTTAATATCTGTATTGGCATCTTGGCGAATATTTCGAAGAGCAATTTTGGCTTCTTCTCCAAAACCTTTCGCTTGTTTTACATATTCTTTTCTTGTGTCTTCTGTTAAAGCAGGAATATTTAAAATAATCACTTCCCCATTATTGTTGGGTGTCAATCCAATATTTGCCTCAAAAATTGCCTTTTCAATAGGTCCCAAAATGGATTTATCAAATGGCTTAATCCACAACTGTCTTGCCTCAGGCACAGAAATGTTGGCTAGCTGCTTTAGGGGGGTGTCTGTCCCGTAATAGGATACCATAATCCCATCTAAAACAGCGGGATTTGCGCGTCCTGCTCGAATATTTGTAAATCTCTTTTCTAAATTTTCAATTGATTTTTTCATTTTTTCTTCTACTTCTAATAAAATATTATCCATATAAATCCTCTTTCTATTTCATCTTCATTATAATATATATTTTTTTTCTTTTCAACTCTTTTCCCTTTTTCTTTTGTTCTAAAAACATATATTTTTAAAATGATAACAAAAATAACATACACATAGATCATGTCATGCACACAAAGTTGCCGTTTCTACAATACGATAACTCCTTTATTATTTGCTTTATGGTAAAAAATCCTCTCCTATTCTAATATTTAATACAATATAAAACAGATGTATTTGTTGGTCTAGCTGTAGCAACATTCGGATATGTATATGCAGTACCTTCTCTTTTACCACTTAATCGTATCCAACCATTTCCTGCTTCATATCTACCATTTGAATCCGAATTAATATAGGAGGAACCCCAACCAGAACTTGTCACGCCACTTTTTGTGGGAGAAAAACCCAAATACTCTACTGTATTACCAATTATTGTAAGCACAGTAGCATCCTGATGTTTACCTACAGCTGCTCCAGAACCTTCTAAAATTCCTGTACTGGATGTATGACTATTTCCACCTGTTCCTCGTAAAAATTCCCCTCTTAAATCGGGTACAGCAAAGGTGGTCGTTCCATCTCCTCCATAGTAGTTATAAGAGCCAAAACCTTCTTTAAAAGATTCTGCCAACTTTGGATAATCTGCAATTTTATAAACGCTTCCATCACAAGATAAATACCCCTCAGGCGCAAGACTCCCTGACAGATAAGAAATGACGACTCCAACAGGCGTTGTATCTTTTTTTGTCCCTATCTCTCCTGTTTCCTCATCAATTTCACATCCTGTCTTTTGTACTACTACTTTTGTTTCGGTTATACTCTTACATGCACAATACTTTCTATTACAAATTGCTATGGCTGTATCTCCATTGGCATTGATTTGTAATTTCCCACTTTTTGGCATAGAGCCTTTAAATGCCAATTTTTCTTCCTTATTTTTTACATTCACAAATTTATTTTCAATAACCTCAAAATTATACCTTTCACTATTTTCCTTCCCAGTTTCTGGTAATATATGATCGATATAAAATACACTTCCTGCTTCTATAATCCCATAGGCGGAATCTTCTAATGCTCCTTTTTCGGCTCGATCAATGATTTGTATAATCGAAGTCGTTGCAATTAAGGCTACAACTGCAAGTATTACAATAACTGCTAGTAATTCCATTAATGTAAACCCTTTTTTCATTCTCCCACTCTCCTCGTATTATAATTACTATAGCATACATGAAAGAATATTTGCAAGCCTAAGAAATTAGAATCTCTGTATCTCTCTTTTACCTCCTACAAATCCTATAAGTTGCTAACTATCTATTCTCTTATCAAGAAAGTCAGATATAAAATCTTTTAAAAAAAATGACAAAATAAATTTGTCATTTTTTTACTAACAAAGCAGATTTGTTAATATAATTACAATGTAAACTAATCATCTTTTTCTCTCATCATAATCAAATAAAAAGTATCCTAAATTTTAGAATACTTTCGTTTTATTCGAAATAAAGTATCGCTACTTTATAAAACTATAATTTTCAAATTTTTTATTATTAATATTATAAACTTCATTTTTTGAAGTATCAAGTTCCAAAATGCTATATTCATCTGCAGAAGCAACATACATTTCAGTATTTGAATCATAGTTCAATAATAAAACAAATTTTTTATTTGCTTTTTGTTTTAAGTTTAAATTATAATCTTGCGATATAAATTCAACACTACTCTTCGCTATTTGAGATTTGCTCAAAGTACTAATCCCTTTCTTTTCAAGTTGCTCTTGTGTTTGTGTAGCAATATATTCTGATAAAGGCACAGTTCCACCTAGTCTTACAATTTCGATGGTATCTGATGAAAAATCACCTTTTAAAACTTTACTAATCTTGAATTCAGAAACTGTATGAACCCTTTCATCATTTCCAACAAAACTTTTTAAATCCTGTATATATTCGCCGATAACAACTAATGAACTATGATTAAAAATATCATTTGGTTCTGTATACAAATAATCACTAGTGTAATATACTTGGTAATTATTTTCTCCTCTACCTAATGTTTCACTTTGGGTGTCTTGCAAATCATTTCTATTCCCTAAAACATTTTTATTATTATTTGTAGTAACTAAAATTGTTCCACTAACAATAATAGATATAGCAAAAACAGTTAATATAATTTTTCCCTTCATCATAAATTCCTCCTATTAATATTTACTATTAAAAGCATTATTGTCCACTTCTTGGACAGTATTAACTTTTCTTCCTGAACCTAATTGACACATAACACTATTAGGGTTTGTTTGGTTATGAGCCAATCCCCAAGCATGACCAAACTCATGAACTATAGTACCCTTCTGATTGTAGGCACTTAAAGATTTCATAACAGGATTATTAATATGAATTTCAGAAAATAACCAGTTTTCAGCATCAGGGTGTACTTCAGAAATAGTGCCTGTCGTTCCATTAGCTCTCTTAAAGAACAAAGTAAAAGCTATCGTCAGACTACCAGAATCATTATAGGAAGAAAAATCCACGGTTCCATTAGATTGTTTATATGCCCTTGCATTTGGATATAATTTATTATATCCATGTCCAGTATGTACCCAATTATCTGCTGCTTCACTAATAAGATTACTATAATCGGTTGCAGTACTAGTTAAATAATAATAGACACTTTCAATATTCCATGTTAATTTTTTCTTAAATGTTGGCGTTGCCGTAGCTGCCATAACGCCTTTTGGAAATACAAAAATAGTTAAAAGCAACAACCCAAAAAATATCCTTTTTCTCATTTTTTCTCTCCTTAATTTAATATTTCTTTCATAGTGCAACATACAACATATAACATACAACAATTTTGCATTACTAAAATGTAATACTATATATACTTGTGTATGCCCCTCCCTTTAAAAGACAACAAAGTAGTATCAAAAGTTACAAAGATGAAAGACAAATTTCCATTTTACTTCTCCGTGTGCCTTTGTTAAATTAATTATATCACACAATTTTGCAATTAACTAAATAAAATTTCTTGTTGAGTGCAATTTTTTTAGTCCGTTTGCAAGCTAACTCAGAAGTAGAATTATAGATATCTTTTTCTACTATTTTTACAATGACAGGACCTAAAAAATGTAGTTTTCAACTAAGATGACAAAAGGGCATGTTTTCCACAAGAGATTTATAAATGAAGAGTAACTCTCCTATAGATTTG
>CATOJL010000015.1 GCA_951800155.1 uncultured Bacilli bacterium
ATCATTGATTGTTCCTTTTTGAATAACAAAATCCTTTACTATTGTGGTACTATCATTTATTGTCCACCCACTAAAAATATAACCTTCTTTTTTAGGTTTTGGTATATAAATATCTTCTGATTCTACATTATACTTTTGAACTAGATTCTCTATTATTCCACCAGCTAAGTCATAGGTAATCGAATATTCTATTGCTTTCCATTTAGCAAACAATTCATTATCTGACATTTTATTAAATATAGAATCTGAAGTGACTTTTTCTTTATTATCTAACCAGCCTTCAAATGTATATCCATTTTTAACTGGTATAGGTAAGTTTCCATATTTTTGATTATATTCGATATGAAGAGAATCAATATCTAATGTTCCACCATTTGGATTAAATTTAACTAGATACTTATTTGCCTTCCAATTAGCAGTAACCAATTTATCTCCTATACTACCTTTAGGAATTATAAAATTTACATTTAGTTTATTTTTTCCTTCAGACCAACCTTCAAAGGTATAACCTTGTTTTTGTGGAATTGGTAGTGTAATATCATCTGATTCTATATTAAAACTAGAAATAGGATCTTTTAATTTTCCATCATTCAATTCATAATTTATTTTATAATCTATTATCTCATAATTAGCTTTTATTATTGTATTTTCTTCTATTGTTGAAATATTTTTATCCCAACCAGAAAATATATACCCTTTACGAGTTGGATTATCTGGATAATTAATTTCACTTTGATATGGTAATTTTATATCAATTATTGAAGTATCATCATAATCTTTAAAACTTACATTATATTCATTGATTTGCCATTTTGCATATAAATCTATTTCTTGATTATTTTGCTTTGATAAATTAATGAATTTATCTTGTGATTGATATAAATTATTGATTTCACTATTATTGTACCATCCTAAGAAAGTATAACCTTTTCTAACATAGGGATTATCTATATAATTACTTTCTTCGTCATATTTATAATAATGTTTCTTAATAAGATCATTATCATAATTTGAATGGTAATTTATAACATATTGAATTGGTTTCCATTTTGCATGTAATATTAAATTTCCCTTTGTATTTGAATCAATATATTTAATTTGTTTTTTATTATTAAACCAACCTGTAAAATTATAACCTTCCTTTTTAGGAGATAATAATTCTTTTGTTTCTCCCTGAATATAGGATATAGGATTATCTTTTTCTAAATATCCACCATTCAACTCATAATTGATAGAATATTCTTTAGCAATTATTTGTTCAGGATGTTGCGGATGTTCTTCAATTTCAATATCCGTTTCTTCTACTTGTTTTATAGGAGGAGGAATAATATTTTCATTAGGAATAGCTTCCTTTTTATGAAATAAAAGCAAAAATATTATTAACATTAATAAAAGAAGGAAAAGAATAAAAAGAAAAGGAATGCGTCTTTTCAAAATTACACATTCCCCATTCTCCAATATAATGTATCCTTTTGTTTTGCCAAGTATCCTGTCTTTATAAACATAATCTTCATCCTTAAAGTGTAAATCAGAATTTTCTTTATCAGATTTTTTCAACAAGGTTGAACCAATAATCTTATATTCATCTTTTTTTGGTTTAAATTGTTTTTTAGTAAGATAAGGTACATCTTTATAGTATTTTGAGTTTTCTTCTTCTTGAATATAATATTTCTTCATCTTACACTCCTTTCATTTCAAAATATTATTTTCTTTTTTTCTTTGTATACAGTGAAATTCCAAGAGTTAATATTACGAGTAAAGATGCCCCACCTGTTATTAGATATAGAGTTTGATTATCTTCATATCCAGTTTGAACAACTGGTAGAAGTGTGTTTTGATAAGATACACTATATACTAAATCATCATTTGGTTCTACTTTATTATCATTAACATATAAACCCGTTTCATTTAATTCTACCTTAATTACTTCAGAAGATAACCCATACCCTTTCGGACTAGAATATTCTTTGATATACCAAACGTTTCCATAACGTATTGGAATTAATGCTGTACCTTTTTCAGTATCCGCATTGTAGATAGCAAAAATATCTTTGCATTCTTGATCCTTGCATAATGAAAAGGAAAAATCTTTACTTATGATATTTTCTAAAGTCTTATCATCTATTTTATTTACTAAAATATAGTTTTCAATTGGTTTATTTGTAATAGTTTGACTATTAGAAATTTTCTTTATATTTTGACCTTTATATTTAGTATCAACAGTAATGATTTCATCACTTAGATAATATCCATCTTTTGCTTTTTCTTCCTTTATTTCAAAATATGTTTTATCATCTAAAGAGATTGGAAGATCTGCTTTAAAGATATAATTTCCTTCAGAATCAGTTACTCCTCTTTCAATTAGTGTTCCTTTTTTTACAAGGACACTTCCATCATATGAAACAATATCTTCAGTTGCGGACAAAATAAAAACAACATCCTTTAGTGCTGTCTCATGGTTTTGCTCATCAACTTTTTTCAAATTTGCTTCTACTTTTTGTCTTTCATTTACAATAGATACAGTTTCCATAACAACTTCAGTTTCATTATCTTTAAACTCTAAAGACACTTCATACTTATTACTATCTAGTACCATTCCAGACGGACTTTCACTTTCATAAACAAGGTACTTGCCTAATGGAAGCAATTTTGAAAGTGCTGAACCTTCACTCGAAGTTGTTACTACATCAACGATTTCACCTTTTTTATAAAGTACAGAATTATCTGCTGGATCTAAAATATCTTCATTTGCTTGAATAAGTGCTGTCATACCTTCAAGATATTTTTCTTCATAAACAAATCTAATATTACCATCTTTGTCTTCCTTGATTCCTGTTAACACTTCTCCTTTTTTCTCAACTTTAATTCTTCCTTGAACAGGCGTATCATTCATGGTAACGATTGTTATTGGATCTCCTTCTTTATCTGTTTCAATAATATTTGTATTAGTTACTCTAAATTCTAATGGTTCTTTATTTATGACATAAAAATCTGGTGATTCTACCTCTTCTAATAGCCAAGTACCCGCTTGTACTTCTAATGGAAGAGTGATTTCACCTTTATCATTTGTATTCCATTCAGTGTAAGTTTTATCTCCTACTTTTTGAGTCAAATATTCTTTTGTATCCTTATTTTTAATTTTAAATGTTGTATTAGATGCAACAATTAATTTTCCAGTAAGACTATCTCTTTTTACTAATTTAACGTAAGATGTGAATAAACGATTATTCATAATGTATTTGACCGTATCTTGATTTTCTTTTGAAACTGTGAAAATCCATTCATCTTTTACTTTGTCTGTGTCTATTTTACCTTTAGTTTGTTTGACTACTATTTTTCCATATGCCAATGGTCTTGACTTAGCATAACCATTTTTATCTGTCACTAAATAATCATATTCTTTTTCTGAATATTCATCTCTGTGTTTCCATGCTTCTTCTATAGAACCATACTTATCAACATATTTTTTAGCAACAGCTATAAATTCTGCTCCCTCTTCTTTTTCTACTATTTCAGATTCTTCACCTGAAGTAATTATTTTTTCAATTTCAAAATCACCAACATAAACAGATTCTTTTGAAGTAGATTTAGAAGATACTACCTTTACTGTTTGATCTGCATATTTTAAATCAAAATTTTCTTTATTTGGGTTAAGTGAGTACCCTGTGCTGCTAGTGATTTCCTGCCAAAAATAACCGCCAAGGTACAAATTATCAACTCTTGCTGTATTATTTTCAATACGAACACGAGTAATTTCATCTCCCGCATGATAGATAACACTTGCATCTGCTGGATCTAAAATGTTCTCACGAGCATACAATCCGTACAAAGCACCATCAATTTCACCCTCATTTTGTGGGCGTTTTACATCCATATCCTCCTTCACAAGAATTGCAGAGCCTTTTACCCTTTCATTTGTAAGACTAAGGTTAAGTGTCCCACTTCCTGTAATAGAATCACTTACAGTCTTATTATCATCATTTAACCAATACTTAGTTTTAGTTTTAGTTTCTACAACAGAAAAGTGATGTGTTTGTGATGCTAATTCATTAGCTTTTAATTGAGCTTCAGAATCTGCTGCGGATTGTGCTTCTACTAAGTTTTTATAAGCCCCTTTACTTGCTACAGCTTGTCTTCCTTCTTCATCTAAATCATCATAATTAGTACAATATTCTTTTTCTCCAGATGTTGCACTAAAAGTTTGAATAGATGTTGAACGAGCTACTCCAGAAGCATCACTTATTCCTGAAGAAAATTTCACATCATCTCTATAGAAATCTACTTCTACTCCTTCTAAAGGTTTTCCTGTTTCGGAATCAGTTTTAGTAAATGTTATTTCTACATTCTCATTTGCTGTTCTTGTAGATGTAAGTTTTGCATATTGAGGTTCTGATTTTGTTAATCTAAATACAGTTATAAAATCTTCTCCTGCTATATCTTTATGCCCTCCACCTGTCGTCTTATCAGCCACTAAAACCATATCTCCTACACCTAAAGCATCTCCATTAGCTCCAAACCATGCAACACTATTTCCATATAAGTGAATAAAACCTGCATGTCCTGATCCGTTTGGATTACTTTTATCTTCTGGACGTTGTAATGCTAAATCTCCATTTTTTAGTATTTCTGGTTTTTTTATTAAATCTTTAACATATCCTTGAAAAATCAGTTTTGCATCTTCAGGATGATTCATAGCATTTCTATACATTGCACTTGGAGCATATTTGCTTCCGCCACCTGACTGTGGTTTATCTATATCATAGGGATGTGTTCCAACAATAGATTGTCCTATCCCTAGTTTGTTTAAAACTCTTGTTACTAAACCTGTACACGTTCCTACTCCACCATACGTGTATGATTTATATGTTTGAGCTACTTCAATAATTTTATCACCAGATACTGTGGACATTGCATGAACATTTTGTATCAAAGGTGATATTGGAAAAGATGTTACTAAAATACCTACTACCATTACTACATTCAATAATTTCTGAAACTTCTTCTTTAATTTAGTTTTCACTAATTTCTCCTTTCATTGCTTCAGATACTACTAGTAAGTTATAATATTTTCTTTCCCACTTCCTTTCTATAAGTACTACAAACATTAAGGAAATAATGACGTAAAAAAAGAGAAATAGTATAGTAATATTTCTCTTCTCTTATCTAATTTTCCTATAATATCATAATAGCATGTTTTTTTAGGAAAGTAAATGGAAATTTGAAAATTTCTTAAATTTGTATTTTTTAAAATAGCAAAGTTTGCTATTAACAATATATCTACGTTCTAATAAAAAAAGACTAACACCATAGTGTTTGTCAGTTCTAAACTTTAATAAATATTATACGATCTTATTAAAGCTGTCAATAAAATTAAAATTTTATTGTGGTTTATTTTCTCTAGCATAATATTGATAAGAAATAATTCCTATGGTTGTAGATGAAGATAAAAAGGAATATCCATCTTTGTTTTCTTTTATAAAATAAATATCTTTCATAGACGTATTTTGTCCATTTTTTCCCATGCTTAGATCAACTACATAAAAATCATAGTCCTTAAATTTCTCAAGTATTTCTTCATAACGTTCTGCCATATCTAATTCTTCTACTAACTTTTTTATGTCATTATGTTCAATATATTTGATGTTACTTATATTGTAATCATAAGATTCAAATTGCTTCAATGAATCTTTTATCGTATCATTTGACATTTTAGTATCAAAAGCTAAATTTATTGCATCTAAGTCAATCATTTTAGCTGCTTTATCAACTTCTCCATTATCAAGATGCTTAGCAAAGTTTTCAATCATTGTAATTCTTTCATCTGTTTTTGGTTTTGAATCATCTTGATTTCTTTGTTCCTTATTTTCATTACAGCCAGTAATTGCAAAAGCCATAACAAGTATTAATAGAAAACTAAATATCTTTTTCTTCATAGTTTCACTCTCTTTCTATGTTCTATTATATATATATATATATATATTCTGTCAATGTTTTTGGAATTGTTTGCAAAAGAAAAAGACTATCATTTTCTGATAACCTTTATTATCCTTGTGTACCACATTTTGAGAAATTGTCATAAGATATGCAATACATATTATCTGCTCTAACCTCTGCTGATCCATCTGTTCTAGTTATAACCCCTACATATTCATTATTACAACTATAAGCTGTAGTAGTATCGTTACAATTTGCTTTACCAAATAAATCTTTTAAAACTTTTTTATTTTCTTCATAAATACTTGTATCAGAACCTTTTAAATAATACATTTTACCATTTAATTTAAACCCTACATAACTTTCTTTGATTTCTTCATCTTCGATTGTATGTCTTATAACTATATCTTTCCCTAATTTTTGCATAGCTTCCTCTGGAGTTGAATATACTGTTCCATATTTTGATGGTACATTACCAATTCTCATCCTTTGTGTAGTTTCAATCATATAAACATAGTTCCCTGTTGGTTGTTGGTTATTGTCTTGCTTTTGTTCTTCTTTATTAGTTTGACTACTATTATTTAAACTAGAATTGTTTTCTTCTTTACTTTCATTACCACATCCTGTCATACCTAAAACCAAAATGCAACATACTAAGATTCCAAATATTTTTTTCTTCATAATCTCACTCTTCTTTCTATGTTCTATTATATATATATATATATTCTGTCAATATTTTTGGTGTTGTTTGCAAAAGAAAAAGACTATCAATGATAATCTTCTTACTTTTTATCTTTTTGTACTGTTTCAAATTCTTCTTGATCCGATAATTCAAATGCAAAGTTTTTGTAATTTAATTTATAGAATTTATATTTTTTAGTTTTATTATCCAATACACATATATAATCTATTTCTGGACTACGATACCAGCTACTTACACTATATCCATATTGTTTTATTTTTGTATTCTGGATTACACCTAAACCTATCTTTTCTAAGCAAGATGGCTCATTAATATCACATGTAGTTATTAATTCATTATATGTTTTCTCATAACTAGATTTTAAAAATTCATATTCTCCCTTAAAATCTTCCCTTTTTCTAATCTCATCATAACTTTTATCATCATATATAAACCAAGATTGAATAGATTTGCTTATATCCTCATGCCATACATCTGCTATGAACATTACAGATGTAGCTGTTATAACACAAGCTAGTAAAGGTAGAAAAAATTCAATAAAGATAGTTCCTATAAATCCAAACATATCTTCTCTAAAAGCATTAATAGAATTACATATAATTAATGGAAAAAAGATAATTGCTAAAACTCTTGCAAATATATTCTTATAAATTATACTTACTAACAAACCATGTATTGGAACAAAAATTGCATAAATAACAAAACCTATAATTACAATTACTTCTATTGCATCAATAGTTAATGATTTATTCTTAGTTTTATTAATCATTTTTTTGATATCTTTATTTTTCTTATTGAAGGGAGATTTAATAATTTTTAGTAAATTTTTGATGCTTAAATCTACTTCTGTTCCCAAAAAAACATGAAAAACAAATTGTGTTAATTCAACAATAGATGCCATTAAAACAGTCAAAGCTAAAACATAAGAACCTAAACCTTTCATTTCTAACAAAATATATAAAACGATTGATGGTAATCCAGCTAAAGCCATAGAAATTGCAGTGATAACTATACAGGTTAAAATAAATCCTATCATTTAATCAAACTCCTTAATAAATTTAATATCTTTTTATAAATTTATTTCACTTTTTGGTATTACAACAACTGGTCTTGTTGAATATAAATATCTATGAAAATCAAAATTTTTATTCGATTCCATCAAAGATCCACCAGATATTCCTTCACCAGTAACCATTCTCATACCGAATTTTACATAATTAGGTGTATTCCTTGTACCTTTTTGAATTTCAAAAGAACTCATCTTACTATCATAAAATGCAACATAACGAGTTGCTACAAAGTAACTACCAGAATTGAAAATTACATTATATGCTTTCTCATTGGTATAATTATCTTTAATTTGATTTTTATTAGCATAATAATAAGTATTTAAGTATTTTGAAGTAGAAGTGCCATCACTTTTATAACTATCATTAAATGGTTCGTAATTATCTGGAGTTTCACTTACTCCTAGATTTCCACCCATATTACTACCAGTTTCTTTTGTATATAAAGATGGATAATATTCATATTTTGTTGCTTCTATTCCACTTTTGTTATAGCCCTCAAATCCTAATGTCTCCTGTTTCCATGTATCTGTTTTATCTTTATAATATGCTTCTATGTCATTCATATTTAAAGCTCTTGCTACATATTTTTTTCCATTAATTTCAACAGAATAATATTTTGCACAATAGGCATTCATAGCTTGAACTCCATTATTGTAACCATCTGGACCTTCTAGTCTAAATGTATCACTAGCTGCTTTAACAGTTGTTAACATATAACTTTTGTCATCTTCTGCTAGGACAACCCAATTTATATTTGCAGATTTAACATCTGCTTCATTTAAGTCTCCTGTATCACCTGTAAATGTAACACCTTCATAAGCTTTTGGCTTTATATCTTCGTTCAAAATAACTTTTACATCAGCATTTTTTCCAATATTTTCAGAATTAGTGATAGTCTTTGAGTAATCAAATGTTGCCCCACTACTAGAACTATTCTTTGATTCTTTATTACCACAGCCTGTTAATCCAATTAATAAAACCCCACATAATAAAATCATTAATAATTTATTTTTCATACCATTCATTCCTTCCATTATTTATTTGGTATAAACACTATTGGTCTTAAAGCACTACCATAAGTACCATAAAGAGTGCCTTTAATTTTACCAGAACTTTCATATAAAATCTCAGTTGTACTACATTTACCATAAGGAGGGTTTTGACACCAACTAGGAGATGCTAAATGATAACCAGTTACCTTATAATCAATTGAACCATGAGTACCTTCTTCAATAATATCTTTAGTAGGAAAATATAATTTATCATCATACCCCTTCATACTATTTAATTCTACTTCATAAGTTGTTGGATTTTCACTAGTTCCAATTCTATAACCTTTTTCTTCTACACTCAAATATAACTTTTCATTCGGATATTTTTCATTCCAACTAGCAACAAACATTTCAATTGGAACTCCTCCAATAGCATATGCTGCCCCCATATCTTTATTAACTAGATCATCCCAATTTTCTGAATGCAGCATTTCACTTATCATTTTATTACTTCCATCAGTTGAATCTAATTTTAATAATTTAAAATACTTGTTCATAATATCTTGATTTGGTTCTTGATATTTTAAATTATCAGTAGAAAAATACATTCCATATTTGTCACCAACAATTTTCAAATTAGCTTTTGATCTTAGAGAATTTTCATCATCTTTATTACCAAATGTTTCTATTGGAAGATATTCACTTGTTATAATATAAATGCCATCATCATCTTTATAAAAAACTTTCCAATCATCAATTGTAACATTATTCACTGTAACAGAATAATTATATTTATCCCCATAATTTTCTGATGTCATATTTTTAATTTTTTTGTTACTACTAGATGAATTACATCCCGTTACTCCTAAAATGAGGATACTGCAAACTAAAACTCCAAATATTTTTTTCTTCATACTTTCTCTCTCTTTCTATGTTCTATTATATATATATATTCTGTCAATATTTTTGGTGTTGTTTGCAAAAGAAAAAGACTATCATTACAATAGTCTTATAATACCTAATTTTTAATATAATTTAATGCAGAAATTGTTGAAATAATTTCACTATTTCTTTTAATTATTTTGTTATCTTGAGCTTGGGCTTCTAACAAAGCTGCTTCCTTTGTACTTGCGTCTAACATTTGATTACAAGTATTTAGCAAAGAACTTTGAAGTGCGTTGCTTTGTTGAATTGCCAAATAAGTTGCAAATTGGACTTTTTTAATTTGATCTAATTGAATTAAAACCTGATCCAGCTTCCCAATTATTGTATTTTGTCTTAATTCTTGTTCATAAACATTATAACAACCAGTATATCCATATAAAGATTTGCATCTTCCTGATTCTAAATACTCTATAAATGTAGTAACTGCAACTAAATTTCTATATTTTATATATATAATATCTAATGAATACAATTTATCAAGTGTTTTTTCTACATCTTCAAGATCACTATCAATGCTTTTCTTTCTAGTATCTATAATTGTTTTTTGAGATTCATATTTTGATAATTGCATATTATTATGTTCTTCAATCTCATTACTTTCCTTTTTATATTTTTTAAATTCTACATTATATTTAGTTCTTCCAACAGTATTATGAATAACAAGTAGAATTATTGCTAAACATATACATACAACAATACATATTACCAAAGTTATAGGAATTGATGTAAATAGAGATGGAGTATCCCATTCAAAGTATTTTGAATATATCTGATCATATAGTTTATGATATGTAAACATAACAATTATGTATATAGGAATAGCTAGAAAACAGGTTAAAGTGAAAGCACCGCTAATTGAACCAATATTCACAATATTAAAATGTGGTTTTTTCTTTTGCTTAATTGGTTTTACTATTTCTACATATTTTTGCTTATCTAATTTATTCAAATCTGTTATTCCATTATGTAGAGCCAATTTATTAATTTCTAATTCTTTTGCTATATTCAAATATTCTAACAATTGCTTCTTTGCTAATTTTTGTTTATCAAGAGAATCATCAAATTCTTCATTTTCTAATACTTTTTCAATATCCTCTTTTTTTACATTATTTTCTTCTTCTAAACTAGCACCACACTTTTTGCAGAATTTAGCAGATTCTTTATTTTTATATCCACACTCATCACAATACATGATTTACCACCTCCGCCAATATATTTATATTATTTTACTTCTACTGTTGTTTTAAAAGTAGGTGCTGATTCTTTTGTTTCACAACTTACTTCTATAGAAAATGCTTGTTTTGTCTTTTCATTATATATTAAAGCATACTTATAATTGCATAGCATATCAGTAGACTGCCCATAAGTAAATAAGCTTTTTGCTTCTTTTGGTTTTCCAGTAAATTCTTTTTCAGAAGCATGTAATAATCTATAATCTGAATATGTTTCAAAATATTTTTGTAAATCATCATTAAATTTGCATTGAGTTGATTCAGACTTTTCACCAACACATTGATTAACTAAATCATTTAACTCTTTTGTTACATCTTTTTCTTTCACATTAGAAGAACCACAACCAGTAGTTAATCCTAAAATCACAAATCCACATATTCCAATAATTAATAATTTCTTTTTCATTTTTCCTATCCCCTCTTTAATCTAATTTGTAAGCTGAGTCTATATATATTTCATAATTATCATATTCAATTCTATTACCATCTTTATCTTTTGGATAGGAATTAATAATATAATCTCCAAAAGCATTATTTCCAGATGAGTATGCTACTACTTTATTATTTTTATAAAAGATTACATAAGCTCCTACCACAACTTCTTCATTAGAATCATTTATTGGTGAAATAATTAATTTATCATTTTTTACTTCTTCTTTAAAAGTTATATACTTACTATAATCTTCATACTTGTTTTCCTGAACATCAAATCTTACTTTATAATAATTATAATCATAGTTTATATCTTTTAAGTGTATAGCTCCAACTGCTCCTGGTGCAAAATAATCAATGTTGTTTTGTGATTGTCTATGATCGATTTCATCACCATCTTTGTAAAATAATAAATATGCAAACAATCTTACACCAGTACTATTATTATTTTTTATAAACATTATATAATCACCATCTTCAATTTTTTCGACCTTATACTCTATTCCATCTATTTCTTCTGTTCCACTTAAAGATGTTATAGCACTAATTGTTTTGGTTTGATTTTCTTTATTATCACTCGGTTTATTAATATCTTTGCTATTATCATTGCTATTGCATCCTGTAATTCCTATCATCACTAATCCAATTAATAATATTACTAATATTTTTTTCTTCATACTTTCTCTCTCTTTCTATGTTCTATTATATATATATATATATATATTCTGTCAATATTCCAATGAATTTTTGCAAAAGAAAAAGACTGTTAATTTCTAACAATCTCTCTTCCCATTAATCATCTCTTTAAGTGGAACGCTTGGTTTAAATGTTACTACATTTCGAGGTGCTATGTTAACAACTTCACCAGTTTTTGGTTTTATTCCTTTTCTTGCTTTTCTTTTTCCAAATCTAAATGATCCAAAACCAGTAATTAAAACATCTTGTTCTTTTACTAATTGCTGCATAATAAATTCAAATGTTGATTCAAAAACTTTTTTTGTGTCTTCTCTATTCACACCTGACATAGATGATATGTTATCTATTATTTCAGACCTTTTCAATTTTGAAAACCTCCTTGCATACTCACATCATAACATAATTATGTGTTGTATAGCAATATCCACATAAAATTATTATTTTATTTCCATATCATCAGATCTTCCAACTAAATAATCTGAAGAAACACCATAATATGTTGCTACTACTAAAAGTTTTAAAGTAGTTGGTATAGTTGTTCCAACTTCATATTGAGAATAGGTTGTCTGTGGAAATCCTAACTTATCACTCAAATATTCCTGAGTTAAATTACTGTCTTCACGTAATTTTTTTAGCCTTTTTGTTAATACATTGTAATCAATAGTTAGACTTTTAAAGTTTCCATCTTTTACATTTGATAATCCCAAAAGATAATCTAATGATGTTTCATAGTAATTTGCTAATTCATTACTCTTTTCAAGTTTCATATCATTAATCATATTTTCCCACTTTGAATACGTGTTTCTTTTTACACCCAAAATATCAGCAATTTCTCCTTGCTTTTTACCAAAGTCTAGCCGAAGTTCTTCATACCTCGTTGTCATATTAGATATCGAAATCATAGAATCACCCATCTTAATTTTAAATTAATTAGAGATAGTACTTGACTTTTGGGACGCTATACGTTAGAATTAAATATCATATTAAAGTAGTGCCTATATATTTTGCACTACTTTTTTATGTTTGTATAGGTATTAAGGAAAGGTTGTGATTTTTTATGATATAATTTGTTTCGAGATACAATAAAAAAAAGAAGTTTATTTGCTATCTTTGACTTCCTTTTTTATGATAATCTTAATATTGTAGGTTTTTGCTATATCAAGTAAAGTTTGAACAGTTAAATGCCTTTCACCTGTTTCAAGTGATCTAATACTTCTTTCTGTTCTGTGAATAGACTTTCCAAATTCAGATCTTTCTAATTCAGTCCATTCACGCATTATTCTACATATGTCTTCAGGTTTATAGTCATTTGCTAGAAACTCCACTTAATCCCCACCTTCCAAAATATCATAGTTATTGTATCTCATTTATTTGTAAAAACAGATTTTCAGCCACGAGTTGTGACAGAGGAAAGGACAAAAAATGAAAAATGAGATGAAAAAACAAAATGTAGTAACTAATGGTAGTATTCCACAAAAGGACAATTATAATACATGTAATTCTAAAGAAGAAAGAATTGAATTATTAACATCTGGGGATTATTACATAGCTTTTAATGAAGCACAAGACATTCCAATATGGAATTACTTATTAAGTGAAGACAAAACCAAAGTATTTATTTATGATGAAAATGATGAAAATATATATGACGGTTTAGTTGTTGATGCTCCAGAAGATTTATTCAATTATGGAGAACACTTTAAAAAGATTTCTTTTAAGGGATTAGATTTAGATGAATATATAGTAACTCGACAAAATTTTTATTTATTTAAAAAACAACTACTTTGTATAGAAAAGGGGAAGGAGTAAGTTATGTTTGCAAAACTTGAACTTACTGAAGATATAAAAAAATTTATTAAAGATACAGAGTATCTTAATGAAGATTTTAATGATATTAAAGAGTTACTTTTTACCTCTGAAATGACAAAAATTAAATATTCACTTGTCGACATTATGAATATACAATTTCATTTTAAAGAAATAAAAAGGTCGACATATCATAAAGTTAAAAGTAACCAAAAATTGAACATTATTGAAGGAATGTTAATAGAACGGTTATTAACAAAATATAATGGGTTAAGTCTAATGTCAGTTGAAGAACACTTAAACTTTATTTATAAAAATTGTGAAGATGTAGAATCTAAAAGAGGAATATTTGCAATTATAAGACAATTTTCAGAAAGAATTGGTAACTATGGCAGTAAATGAAAAAGAAGTATTAGAAAAAATCGTTTTAGAAAGCAAATACTCTTATTCTATGTTAGTTTATAAACTAGTACATTCAGATCTTCTAAAAAGTACAATAAGAAAAATAGATAATATAGATGTGCCTTGTAATGTTAACCCCAATAAAATAACATCTGCTAATGAACAATTTTTACAATTATTAGATCGATTTATAACATATTTTAATGATTCTTTTTACTTTTTACATACATATTCATACTTATGTATTAAGTTAATAATCGAAACAAATTATAAAAAAGTAGAAAAATACTTACTATCTAAGCATTATTTAGGGGACAATGATTATATTTCTTTCTTTAACAATAGCATTTATCGTATTATAGTTGCTAATTTTGTTAAATCTGTAAATATTTCTCCTAAATTAAGAAGATTATTTACACAGGAAAAAATAGCTATTAAAAATATAAATGACTATTCTTTGGATGAAATATTAAATATAAATGATCTATTAGTAAATATTGTTTTCTCTAATGCAAAAAATTTTTTTAATACCGTTTATCTCTTTGATGATATTCCAAAGGTTATAAAAGATAAAATAAAGCAAATGGAAAAAAAGAAATTAGATAAAGCAAAGATATTAGAACAACAAGATGGTTTAACTTTCTTTTATTCTATGCAAATTGATTCTCTTATAGAAGAATACTTGAAAAAGAAGAAATATATAAAGTATTTCAAATAAATTTTAAAAAAATGAAAGGAGGAAAAAGATGGATGCCCCTACAGACAGAATAGATTGTTTTGCAAGAATCGACGAAAAAACTTGTAATGCTCTCAATGAGAAAAAATGCAAAAATTGTAGTTTTTACAAACCTAGTTGTGAAGTTTCAAATTATAGTCGTTTTCTTGCAGCTGGAAAAAAAGAATTAAAAAAGACTAAAAAAGAGGTAGTAACTAATGAATAAAATTAGAAGAAAAAAAGCAGATGCTATAGAATTAGATGAATGTGATAAACCAATAATCAAGGGTTTAAAAAAAATAGAGAGGAAAATAAAGTTATATAAAGTTTTTAGTGGAATAATCATTATAAGTACTTTTTTATTATTTATATTTGGAATTTGGTGGGTAAAAAATCTATCTTATGCTTATAAATTTAATGGGGAAAGCATAAATTTTTCTTATAATGACATGATTTTTATGAAAAAAAACAATGTATATTATCTTTCATACGGAAAAAACAACATCAAAAATCCCAACATAAAATTGGAAGATATAACTTCCGTTACTCTGAAATGTAATGATAGATTAATAGTTAGCTCTAGTAATTTCCTACAAGGAATGCAAAAGGAAAATAAAGGTTATGACGAATTTTTTCCAAAAGAAGTAGTTAAAAACCTAGATAAATGGAAATTAGAAATTACATACAAGACTGATAATAAAGAATTTACAGATATTGTCGAGTTAAAAAAAAGTAAATTATAAAAAACTCAATCAAAATTTGATTGAATTTTTTTTGGATTAATAATTCATTTTAAATGATACCACCGCATACCACATTCCATCTTTTTCATAGATGCTAACAGCCATAGCTGTACATTGTTCTCTTAACATGGCGTTATTATGAGACCAGCTATTTTTCCATGCTGTAAAAAAGTCATATCCTACAACATTATTTCCAATATTTTCACCAAAACCATATGATGAATTGTGAGTGAAATTTGTTATAATTTGCTTTGCCCTCATATCTGCTTCTGCCTGTGCTTGATCGGTGACTGGTAAAGCATTTCTTCCCTGACTAACACGATAGTCATTAATCTTTTGAAGCACTTGATTTGCAGCTTCACGATTGTATCCCTCAGATGATTGCACTGGTTGATTTGCGGATGAATTATTAGAAGATGGTTTATTGCTATTGCTATTGTTATTTGATGAGTGATTTTGTGTGGATTGCTTAGGTTGCTCTACTGGTTTATTTTTGTTATTTTCATATTCAACCATAGCGTCACTTTTATATATTGTTCCATCTATGGTTTTGCTTGTAGAATTATCTTTTTTTGCTTCTTCTAATGAAATTACAGTTAATGTAAATTCTTTTTTAGTTTGATTTTTAGATTCGTCTGTTGCTAGTACAGAGATAATATAATTTCCTATCTTAGATAAGTCATATTCCCCTTCTACTATTAACTCAACATGTGTTAAATCTTCCGCTTTGAAAAATTTGGTTAAATCAACATCTTTTGCATTCTGTTCTATTACTATTTTATCATTGAACTCCTTAAATTCTGGTTTTGTAGTATCTTTTACCTCAATCATAATTTTTTTAATCTCTTTTTTATAAGATAAGATTGCAGGATATTTACCTACGTTTAAATAATCTTTCTTATAACTTAATAATTTATTTTCTTGAATGGTTATTGAATCTCTATTTTCTAATTCCAAATTAATTTTATTTATATCCTTAATAGAGTCATCATTCAAATAATAGGCAGCATCAAAGGGAACTTCTTCTCCAAGTTCAAATATAAATGTATCTTGTTTTAAAACTATCCTATCCTTATTGCTAAGGAATAATAAGCCTATTAAAAATATAACAATTAGTATACTAATTACTGAGATAATAATTAACTTTTCCTTTTTCATTTTTTCACCTCTTAAATTCTATGTAATGTGGCATAGCCACATAAATATACACCTAATTAATTTAAACAAAAATGGTATACATACTCATATATAAACTCAACTTGATTTGCATATACTGCTAATAAATAATATGCTTTTGGTTTATAGTTTCGTAGTGTTCGGTCAGTTACTTTCATTTTATTGGATATATCTTTGTCTGTCATCCCATAGAAGCATTTCCATTTCAAATATCCACCTAATATTTTATCACTTTTTTCTAATTCTAAAATATTACGAATGAAATTTCCAATCTGATCTTCATTCCACGCTATATGTTCTATTAATCTGTTTTCTATTGAGT
>CATOJL010000016.1 GCA_951800155.1 uncultured Bacilli bacterium
CTTATGGAAATTAAAAATTTAAAAGGTACACAGACCGAACAAAACTTGTGGAAAGCATTTGCTGGAGAATCACAAGCGAGAAATAAATATACTTTTTTTGCAAGTAAAGCAAAAAAAGAGGGATACCAACAAATAGCCAATATTTTAGAAGAATCAGCTTCTAATGAAAAAGAACATGCTGAGATATGGTTCAAACTCTTAAATGGTGGAGAAATAGGAACGACTGAGCAAAACTTACAAGATGCTGCTAATGGAGAAAATTATGAATGGACTGATATGTATGCTTCATTTGCTAAAACAGCTCTAGAAGAAGGTTTCGACTATATCGCTTTCTTATTTGAAGGTGTAGGGAAAATTGAAAAAGAACATGAAGAACGTTTTAAAACATTGCTTAACAATATTAGAACAAAGAAAGTGTTTGAATCTGATGAGCAAGTGGTATGGATTTGCCGTAATTGTGGGCATTTACATTTTGGAAATGAAGCGCCAAAAGTTTGCCCTATTTGTGCTCATCCACAAGCTTATTTTGAAAGAAGATGTCAAAATTATTAATCGAAAGGGCTTAGCTCTTTTTTTGTTTTCTAAATTATAGTATAATTTGATTGTGGAGTTGGTGTTATGAATTCATATTTGTATGCGATGAAGACAGCTTTTTTATTTTTCCCAATAATAGCCATTATTTTAACGCTTCCCTATGTGATATCACAATATAAAAAGTATGGATCTTTGTTAATGTTTCGAACAGCCATTATTTCTTCTTTTCTTTTATATCTAATTGTGATTTATTTTCTTGTTATTTTACCTTTGCCTCCTATTGAAGAGGTGAAAAATTATACGAATAGCTTTGTTCAATTGCAACCATTTTATACCATTACCTATCTACACCAACATATTCATTTTGATATTTTAGATTTGAATACTTACTCTAAACTATTTGGAAACGCTTATTTTTATCAATTTATTTACAATATATTTATAACGATTCCTTTTGGTATCTATTTACGTTATTATTTTAAATGTAAATTTACAAAAACTTTATTTCTTAGTTTCGCCTTAAGTCTATTTTTTGAACTGACACAATTATCAGGATTGTATGGAATTTATCCTAGACCATATCGTATTTTTGATGTAGATGATTTAATTACAAATACATTTGGTGGAGTTTTAGGTTACCTCATTACCCCTTTTCTCTGTTTTTTTCTTCCTTCTAGAGATAGAATGGATGAAAAAGCCTATAAAAAAGGAGAAAAAGTTTCCTTTTCTAGAAAATGTATCGCATTTAGTATTGATTTTTTCTTTTTTTCACTTCTTTGTTTGTTTATCTATTTTTGTTTTCGTATATATACAAAAAATGTAGTTCTATTCTTACCATTCAGCATTGGATTTATCCTTTATTATCTACTTTTTCCTATTTTATATAAGGGATATACAATAGGAAGATTTTTAGTAAAAATTCAGGTAGTTTCTAAGAATGATATGCCTAGTAAGTGGTATCAATATGTTCTTCGCGAATGTACTTTCTTTTTTATTTATATTTATGGAATTCCTTTCTTATGGAAAGCTAAAAATGTAGCAATTTCTTCTCATTGGCATCTTTTCTTTTTGATGCTCTTGTGCTTAGATATTCTTCTTTACGTTCTATCTTTTTTCCAAATTGTGCTAAAGAAGGAAGGCTCTCTTATTTATGAAAAGATAAGTTCCACAAAATGTGTTAGTACAGTCATTGTTCCGATGAAAGAAAAATAGAAAATATAGAAAAGTTTTTTACAGAAACTTTTTTTTGTACTTTTGAAAAGGACTTTCTTTTTTGTTAGACTTGTTTAGGAGGAAAAAAATGCTAGAAGAAATCAATGGGGAATTGAATAAAAAAGAGTATTTGAATAAAAAGAAGATAGATTTTTTAAAGAAAAAATATCTAGAGTTATATATGAAATACAAAAAATGGAAGTACATTTTTTCATGGAAAGCTTGGAAATGCAAGTGTGCATATAAAAATTTAGAAAAAAGAGCAAAGAAGAAAAATAAAATTTTTTTGGAAGAGGAAGATAAAAAATATGATGCTCTTTTCTCTAATATTAATGGGAGAAGTCTGGATAAGGAACAAAGAATAGCGGTGTTACAAGAAGAAGATAGTAGCTTAGTAATTGCAGGTGCAGGCAGTGGAAAGACTTTGACCATGTTGGGGAAAATCGTTTATCTTTTAAAAGTAAAAAAGGTAGAGGCTTCCAAAATATTATGCATATCATTTACAAATGCGATTACACAAGATTTTAAAACATCTTTAAAAAAGGTCACAGAGGAAAAAATTGATTGTATGACCTTTCATAAATTAGGAATTTCTATTTTTCGTTATAATGGTTTGGATGTAGAAATACAAGAGGAAACATTTTTGAAAGAGATTCTTTTAAGATGGATAGAAAAAGAAGATTTAACTTTCTTTTTTAAAGAAGATAGAAGAAAAAAAGAACAGTTCTTAAATTTAGTAAGTACTTTTATTCATCTATTTAAAGCAGGAGGATATGAAAAAGAGAGTTTTCTTTTGTTTATAGAAGAAGCGAAAAAAAATAGAAACCGTTTTTTAAGAAAAAAGGAGTTATTGTTTTTAGAATTTACTTATAAAGTGTATACAACATATGAAGAAGAATTAGAAAAAGCAAATAAAATTGATTTCGATGATATGATTAAAGAGGCAACTTCTCTTCTTTTGCATGGAGGAAGTTATAAGAAATATGATTATATTTTGATTGATGAATACCAAGATACTTCCTATATTCGTTATCAATTAGTAAAATCTTTAAAGGAACTGGGAGATAGTAAAGTTATGGCTGTTGGGGATGATTGGCAAGCAATTTATAGATTTACAGGTTGTACTTTAGATAATTTTTTAAATTTTGAACAGTTATTTCCTTACAGTTCTATCTTTAAGATCCAAACAACTTACCGAAATCCACAAGAGTTAATTACGGTTGCTGGAAAATTTGTCATGAAAAATAAGAAACAGATTTATAAGGATTTGCATTCACAAAAGCGAGTAAAAAAACCAATAAAAATATTTTTTTATAAGGAAAAGAAGGATTTTATTTATTTTTTGGATCAAATTATTTCTAAAAATGAAAGTGATGCATATTATATATTAGGGAGAAATAATCATGACATAGAATTTTTAAGAAATTATGATGAATTCGTTATTAAAAATAATGAAATTCAGTACCAGAAATATCCGAATGTTCCCCTTTATTTTTATACAGTTCATAAATCAAAGGGGCTAGAAAGTGAAAATGTCATTTTAATCAATATGGAGGACTCCATTTTAGGATTTCCGAGTCAACTTACAGAGGATGCTCTGTTACATTATGTGACTAGGAAAGAAAACTATCCTTATGAAGAAGAAAGACGTCTTTTTTATGTTGCTTTAACAAGGACAAAAAACAATGTATATTTATTTTGTCCAAGGTATCATTATTCTATCTTTGTAAAGGAACTTTTAGAAGAAAATAAAAAAGACATTGAAATAATAAAGTATAAAACTGAAAATTTAGAGGAAGCTAAAGATGAAGTATATTAGGAACAAGGAAAGGGTGATAAAATGCTTCCTAGAAATTATTATTTAGATGATCTTTTTAATAATCTATTAGAAAAAAACGATACAACAAAAATGAAATGTGATATTTACGAACAAGATGATCATTTCTTTATTGAAATAGATGCTCCCGGATTTACAAAAGAGGATATACAAATAGAGGTAAAAGACAGTTACTTGACCATTTCTGCTGTAAAGAAAGAAGAAGAGGAAAAAAACTATATAAGACGTGAGCGTAATTATACATCTTTTGAGAGAAGTTTTTCTCTTGGAAATGTAAAGGAAGAGGAGATTACAGCTACATTTAAGGAAGGAATTCTAACGATAAAAATTCCTAAAAATGTAGAAAGTACACATGTTAAAAAAATAGAAATTTTGTAGTATAATACATTTGGTGATGATTTTGAGAATAAAAGATATAGATGTGGATATAGAACAATTAGTAAAAGAAAATCTTGTAGTAGGTTCTATGCATCAATTTAGAAAAAATAATTTTTTCTTATCAGATCGACAAATTGAGATTTTAGAGAAATATAAAATTTCTTATCAAGAATATACAACTACTTCTTCTTTAATTTATGCAATAGATAACATACTTTCTTTTGATTCCATTGAAGAATTAGAAGAAATTGCGAGTGAACTTTCAGAATATCAGTATTATAATGAAGTAAATAAATAAGTATACAATTTGACAAGCAAAAAAAATTTATGTTATGATATTACCTGTCTGTTGTAATAATGGGCAAGAGGTGAAAGATGAAAGTTAAAAATCAAGGGCTGTTTCAAACATTTACAGCATCAGCCGTTTGCTTGACAGCTATTTTATGTGCCGTGTTCGTACTAGCACATAATGATTATACTTATTCAAAACAAGATGTGCATGAGGCAGCAATTTTGGAAAATGATGATGAACCCTCCTCGTCCTTCGAGGATATGGGGTTAATAGAAAATGTAAAGAATAAAATAAAAGAAATTATTGAAGATAAAAAACAGGCTGATTATGAAGCATATTTACAGTCACTCCTTGTTTATGATGGGTTGACAATGGATGAATTGGCGGATAAATTGGATCGAAATTTGAAGTCCACATTAAAAGGAAAAGGTAGACTTTTTGCTGAATACTCTATAGAATTAGGGTTAGATCCTTATTTGGCTGTTTCGATTGTGTTATTGGAAACGGGCTGTAATTGGGAATGTAGTAGTCTTGTAAAGCAATGTAATAATGTAGGAGGAATAAAAGGAAGTCCCGGCTGTTTTGGAGGTTCTTACCAGAAATATTCTTCTTTAGATGTAGGAATTAAGAGTTTTATGGACTTATTATATAACAATTATTATGCCAAGGGATTAACAACACCTGAAAAAATTAATCCAAAATATGCTGAAAGTAAAACATGGGCACAAAAAGTAAATAAGTATATAGAAAAAATTCGAGCAAGTTAAACTTGCTTTTTTAGTGGAAATAATGGTATTCTGGATAAGAAGTAGGCTGATATTATGAAAAGAAATCCCCATGTTGAGGATTATAACCGAAAAATTCATATTGTGTTTTTTAATATTTTAGATGAAATATTTGAAAAATATAAATCTTATTTTCCAAAAGAATATTATATGATAAGACAAGAGGAATCTTTAGAAGAAATTAGTACAACTCTTTATAATGAAGTTCCTGATTTAGTTGTTTTACCTGCACATATACAAGTCTTATCGGATCGAATGGAAGGCATGCTACTTTATATAGAGAAAGAACGTTTAGAGAAAGAGTGTAAAGAAGTTAGCACGATGATTCGAAAAAAGGCGTACGAAAACTATATTATAAAAATAAAGAAACAAATAGAATCTATTATTCGCAGTAGTGGCTATGATATAGATAAAAGTGCTAAAAAAATTGTTAATTTGTTAGATTTGAAAAATACTTATTTTAGAGATCACTCCATAAGGGTAGCCAAATATAGTATGCAAGTTGGAGAGAAATTGCAGTTAAAAGAAGAAGAACTTGTTAAATTAAAATATGCATCTTTATTGCATGATATAGGAATTTTGGCTCTTCCTTCTTCTATTGTATCAAAACCGGGAGAATACTCGAAATTTGAAAACACTTTTTATAAATATCATACTTTGATGGGGGATTTTCTTCTTAATTTTCCTTTGTTTAAAGAAATAAAAAGGCTAGTTCGTTTGCACCATGAACGAATTGATGGAAAAGGTTTCTTAAAGAAGAAAGAAGAGGAGATTCCACTTTGTTGTAAAATTATTTTTATATGTGATACATTTGATTTATTGGTAACTTCTAATTTATTTTACCCAAGGATGTCTTATAAAGAAGCATTTGAGAAGTTATCTTCTCTTAGTGAAAAAAAGAAAATTAATCGAAAAAAGCGTTTTGAAAAAAGTATTTTAGATGTATTTATTGAAGTCATGCAAGGGGAAAGAGAGTTTCCAGATATGAATGAAATCGTGAAGAATTTGTGAAAAAGTATTGTAAATATTGAAAACAAATGAAATATTTGATAGAATATCTACGGGAGGGTTTATTATGCCAGAGAAGAAAAATACAAAAAAACCAAATTCTAAAAATTTTGAGAGTGAAGAGATAAGTCAAAATTCAAAAAAAGACGAAAGAGATTATACATTTCTTTTGAATAAAATGATACTTTGTTTCTATGTTATTATCTTTTTGTTGATTGTCAATACAACAATTTTGCTATTGAAAGATGCGAAATTTGGTACTGTCGATGATAGTTCAAATACAAATAATAATGATGATATAGCAGCAGAATATGATGTAAGTATGTTTAGTCCAGTTACAGCTGAAACATTAAAAGAGGAAACAGAAAAAGATGAATTACAAATTGTTTATATTGGTAGATCCACTTGTGGATTCTGTATTCAATTTTTACCAATATTACAACAGGCACAGAAGGACTATGATTATAAAACGTTATATTTAGATATAACAACAGTAAAGACAACAGAACAACAAGATAGAATTTTGGAACTTGATAATGAAGAAGGATTTTTAGATAAGAATTTTGGTAGTACACCAATGGTATTACTTATGAAAAATAATGAAATTGTTGATGCATCTATAGGATATAAAGAATATTCAGAATATTCTGAATGGCTAGAAAAAAATGGCTTTGAAAAGAAAAGCTAAAAAGTCTTTTCTTTTTTATTTAAAAGAGTGCTATTAAAAATTTATTTAGAAAATATTTGCGTTTTTTGCATGTCTTTTCATAGTTTTTAAATGTCTTTAAAACTTTTATATATCAAGATTTAAGGCCTTCTCTATTTTATAAATTGTTATAATTTTCTATTTTATTTTCATACATTATTTTCTTTCCATATTCAACAGCAACAAGATGTTCTATTTTACAACCTCTAGATTTTTCCCAGCCTTGCATAAAAAATATATAGTCTGCATTTATTAGAAATTCTAATGAGGCTAATAAATAATGAATATCCTCTAATTCATTACCTTTATTTTTTATGATTGTATCCATAACATTATACCCTTCTTTTTTTAGCATTTTGATAATATCTTTTCTTTCTTCAATAATTTCTTCCAATGATTTACCATTCATTGGCTGACTAATCATTACATTTTTCAAGCAATCACATCCTCTCGTATAATTATTATAATCTATTTTATTGAAACTATCAAATTATAGATACCATAAATTAAGGCCATATATAACTTGAAATTTTTTCTTCTCTCCCTAAATCTAGTACTAAAAATTTAAAACTTTTTTATAAACACATTTGTAAGATTTACAGTTAATTAGTGCTTTATTTATAATAATTTCCTTAAGAATACTAACTTAAGTTTATTCATAAATACCTGTTTTTTCTCAAAATTTACGAATAATAACTGAAACGAATCATACAAAATGTATTTCAAATAAAGAATTTAATCATTTAAAATAGACTGTGAATTGTAACAACTTGCATAAATTTTTTAAAATAATTTTATAAAGGTATTGCATAAAGAAATAAAATCATATATAATTTAAAGTGTTCAATGAGAAACAAGTTGCCTGAGTGGCGAAATTGGTAGACGCACAGGACTTAAAATCCTGCGGGAGTCAAATCCCGTGCCGGTTCAAGTCCGGCCTTAGGCACCAGATTGATACCAAACTCGAACTTTCATGTTTCGAGTTTTATTATGTTTAAAATTTATACTAGAACATATAAAATTAAATTGAATTTTGTCAATTTACAAAAACGTGCTTATACATTGGTGATAGCAATGGATGTGTGAATTATTTTTGGAGGTATAGTTTAATCATGGATAAAGATTTAGTCGTTAAAGATATTTCACAAATTGATTTAAAACAGTCATTTTTTCATTATACCAATAAATCAAATTTAGATTCTATTTTAAAAAATGGGTTAGAACCAAGAATTGGAGAAAATTCCTTGCATGTTGAAAAGACACCTAAAGTATTTTTTGTAGAAGGTGAAAAAGGTATTGTAGTTATTATGGACGTTTGGTTAAGATGGTTAACTTCTAAAAGTAGTACTAATAAATTTATATATTGGTTAGGAACCTTCTATATGAAGATTCCCTTTTGCATAAAAAGTATTCCTAACAATATTGTTAGGAAAAATTTAAAAAGCCAAAAAAAGCGTAATAAGGTATATGAAAAAATGAAATATATTCTTGAAAATAGTATTTTTTTAATTTTAGATTTGGAAGAAAATATTGACTTTGATTATAATGATATAGATGAGGTAAAAGATACATACTATGAATCTTTTTTAAAATTGTTATATCCAAATGATAGTAATATAAAAGATAGAAGGATGGAATACTGGAATATGCATGCATATTCAAACAGAATTGTAGATCCTAAAAAAATATCACTATTAAAAGAGAGTAATAATGATAACGCGAATGATATTTTAGTAAATATAATAGAAAGAAATCTAAAATATATACAAGATAATCATGAATTTCTATATGAATATTATATTTATATTAAAGATTCAATGAAGAGATGTTCTTTTCGTTATGGATAGATATTAAAGTCATTTTCATCTCTTCATTTTTATTAAATAGTTCTTATTTAAATTAGAATTATAAGGAACATGAAAATGGTTTTAGAGGTTGCTTATTTGCATGGTATTTTGTTGTATTCATTTGGAAAAAATTTTAAATTTCTTATAATATAAGTTCATTCATTTTTAGAGCAAACTATATTTACGTTTTATTCTTTTTTTGCTACAATTTAATAGAAAGAAAGAAGGAGAAGAAATGAAATTAAAAACAATCGCAAGATCGATTATATTTTTTGGTTTATTATGTTTTGTTACAGGTTGTACTGAAGAAAAATTAGATGAAAATCAAAAACAGGATGTGAAAGCAAATTGTACTATAGTAGAATGCATGAAAAAGATTGAAGCAACAAATACTATGGAAGAAATTAGTGATATTATAGGTTTTGAATCCACTATAGATAATATGATCGGAAGTGATCCGATTTGGAAATTCGATTCTAAAAATTGGATAAGTTTCAAAACTTATGGGGATGATATTACAATTCAAGCAACAATTGATAAGGAAAGTATAAAAAATGATAAAATAAAACTACCATTATCAAGTGATTTGCAAAAAGATTTAAATAATGGTTCATTTACTTATGAAGAATTTGTTGAAAAAGTTGGTGGAGATGGAACTTTAACAAGTATATCAAAAGGTTCTCGTATTTATACATGGGTAGATAAAACAGGCCAAAGATTAGGGGCAACTTTTAACAACGAAAGTGGTAAATGTACTGTTGCTAGTTATAGATAATAGAAAAAAAGGGACAAGTAAGGATGAATCGTTTTTTACTTAGTCTTTTTTTATAATTTTCTATTTTCCCTTTTTTGTCAACAAAACATTAACTGTTATATTATAAATAGACTTCTTGCAACTTTTTGTTTACAGGTGGAAATGATAAGTTACAATTCGCAGTTAATAATTCTTTATTTATAATGATTTCCTTAAAAATACTAATTTAACTTTATTCATAAATAACTTTTTTCTCAAGATTTACGAATAATAACTGAAACGAATCATGAAAAATGTCTTTTAAATAAAGAATTTAATCATTTGAAATGGATTGTGAATTGTAACAATGATAATTCATGAATTTTAAGAAACTTAAAAAAAAGTATTGTCAAATAGTAAATGACATGGTATAATCTAACATGTAGTCGAGTTGATTATGTGGAGAAATACCCAAGTTCGGTTGAAGGGACCGGTCTTGAAAACCGGGAGGTCGGAAACGGCGCGGGGGTTCGAATCCCTCTTTCTCCGCCATTTGATATCGCGGAATAGAGCAGTCTGGTAGCTCGTCGGGCTCATAACCCGAAGGTCGCTGGTTCAAATCCAGTTTCCGCAACCATGGTTCGTTAGTCTAGAGGCCTATGACGTCTGCCTGTCACGCAGAAGATCACGGGTTCAAATCCCGTACGAACCGCCATTTGGCTTTGTAGCTCAGTCGGCAGAGCAGAGGACTGAAAATCCTCGTGTCGGTGGTTCGATTCCGCCCAAAGCCACCATATTGAAAAAGACTTGGGATTCGAGTTGAAATAATAGAGCGACTTTTGTAGGTCGTTTTTATGTCAACAATTGCATCCATTTACATAAAATAAAAAGAGAAGTAGTATGTATGTAGATTTATTATAATAACGATTAACACCCCTTGACTAGAAAATAAAAATGTGTTATGATTAATGCGTACTTTTATTTAGGAGATAGCTTGCGCTCGTAGCTCAGCTGGATAGAGTGTTTGGCTACGAACCAAAAGGTCAGGGGTTCGAATCCCTTCGAGCGCACCATTATCGGGAAATGGCTCAACTTGGTAGAGCACTTGGTTTGGGACCAAGGGGTTGCAGGTTCAAATCCTGTTTTCCCGACCATTTAGAGAGTAAAGTCTTGAAATTCAAGGCTTTTATAATAAATGATTACTCATAGCCCTTAAAAAACACTTAATTTATTAAGTTTTTAGTAATTTTATAAATTTTGTTTTAAATGATTCAAGATGTCGATTGCCTTATCTTCATCATTTGGAATCATATGGGAATAAGTACCCAGTGTCATATTGATATCAGAATGACTTAAACGTTCCGAAATAACTATAATAGGTACATTCTTAGATAAAAGTAAGGATGCATGACTATGCCTAAAGTCGTGTATTCTTATTTTTTTGACATTTGCTAAAGCACAATACTTATCTTTCTTTCTACCAATTGTTGTAGGTGCTAGTGGATGGATTCCACCAAATATATACCAATTATCTTCAAAGCCTACACATGATTGGTAGAATTTTTTTAATTCTTGTAATTGTAATTGTAAAACCAAATCATGATCTATTTTTACTTTTCGAATAGATCGTAAAGTTTTAGGAGTATTTACAATATACTTTCCATCTTTCTTTTCTTTGGAAATGGTCTTATGAATATCTAAAGTATCATTTATGAAATCATCCCAAGTAAGAGCCAAACATTCGCCTTGTCGTAATCCTGTGTAATAAAGTGTTTCAAAGAAAGTTTTATAAACTTGATCATCTACAACAGATATAAATTTTTGATATTTTTCATAAGTCCAAAAATTTACATTCTTTTTTAAATCTGTTTTCCTTTTAAAATTACCTGTCATACTAGCAATGTTTTGTTTTAATCCATAGAATTTCATTGCGTAATTTAATATTGTTACCATAGCACCGTGTAAACTACTGTTATATTTGTGTTTAAAGCCCTTTTCCTCGATTATACGTTGCCATTTGATATAAACACTATTAGTAATCTTATTTAATCTGTAGTCTTTGAAATAAGGAAGAATATAGTTATTGAACCTACTTACAACAGAACGATAAGACTGTGGTTTTAATTTAAGGCTTATATGCTCTTTATAGGCTGTCCATAGTTCGCTAAAGAGTAGATTGGATATCTCGGATATCTCTGTTCTATCCGATAGTTTGAACTCCCTTTCAGCCTGTAAAGCCTCTTTTTTAGTATCAAACCATTTTCGTTCAAATTGTTTGTGATTTCCATAAACATCTTCCGCATAAGTTCGAAATTTCCATTTCTTTGTTTTCTTATTTTGATATACTGGCATAATTGACTGCCGTATTATTCGCTATTACTTCTAAATACTGTTCTAACTTTGCCATTTTTGTGAGATATTCTAAATCAAGATTCAACTTTTCCACAATATATTGCATAGGAACAACAATTGTCTTTCCATTTGGAACTTCTTTTCCACAGTTATGAATCTCATCTATGATAGTATCTCGCATTTTAATAGCACTATCTCTACCACAATTCATAATTTTCATAATATCTTGAATATTAGCCCATGGTTTTGATAGGATGTTTAATAACTCGATACAGGACATTATTCACCTCCCCTCCATACTGTCTAATTTGCCCGACAGTACCATTATAGAACGTAACTACAATATTGTCAAAAAAATCCGCCACTTTTTATTGAAAAATATTTTAGGGTATGATATGATTGTTGTAGAAAGCCCATAAAGAAAGGATTTTTTATGAATAAAGAACAGTTATTAGAATTAGTAGATAGTTTAGAATTACCAAAGGAAGAATATTATATTTTATCAAGTGGATGTTTGCTTTTATATGAATTAAGAGAACAAGCCAAAGATTTAGATTTATGCGTATCAAAAGAATTATTTGAAAATATGATAATGAAATTTAATATAGATTTATCTTCTAAAAATGATTGTGGATTTTATCAATTAAATGATTTAGTAGAAGTTGTTGTCAATGATAAGCAAGAGTTCAATAGAGATTTTAAGGATGGCTATCCTGTAGAATCATTACAAAGTATTTTAGATTATAAGATAAATAGAAATGCACCGAAGGATCAAGCAGATATTATCAATATTCAAAATTATTTGAATAGCCAAGAAAAGCAAAAGAAAATGATGTAGAGGTGGTATCATGGATGAAAATAATTTAAAGTATGATTTAAAATTGATATTGTTAGGTGCTCGTGAGAAAAAAGGTTATTCTCAAAGAAAACTAGCACGAATTATTGGTATCCATCATTCTACTTTAAATGATATTGAAAACGGAAAGATTAAAAAGATTGATGTCGAAGTATTACGAAAAATTGCAGAAGAACTAGATTTGAGTTTAGAATTATTACTGAAAGCAGCAGGATATAATCAAGTGGTAAATATGTTTAAAATGCAAAATGATCCGTTAGGTAAAAAATCAACGAGAGATTTAAAAAATATGATAGAAAAGTATCAACAGTCACAAATGGATTTATTGGATGACTCTGCTCAAAAAAGAGATAATGTAGCAAAATGTAGGACAAAATTACATCATATGATGATGTTGCTAGAGAAGTATGATTATTATCAAGAAATATATCCAACAGAGAAAATATTAGCAGATGTGAAACAACTTTATGATGACTTGGAAATGAGTGCCGAAAAGTATGATTATAGTAAATTGCCTAGAGAGGAATAGAGGATAAGGTTTAAAATAATGGAAAACAGTATAAAAATAAAAGTATATGACATTAGAACATGGCCTACAGATATTAAGAATTTTTTTTCTAATCAAATAGATTATTGTTATAATGATGAATTTGAAAGGCTAATAAAACAATATAATATAGTAGGCTATCATCACACAAAAATTTTAAATCTAGATGATTTTTTGGGTAATGGGCTGAGGCTCTTGGATAATAATACAATTAATATTATTAAGAATAATGTTAGCAAAATTACAGGAATTGATATTTCGATAATTAGTAATAAATTTGATAGATATTTGGAAGAAAATAACTATGATAATAGGTATGGATTTTTATTCTTCGGTGCAACAAATAAAAATATTAACGGTGGGTATAATTATATTTTTAATTATTATGGTGGTGAAATAACTTATAATTCTTTGCCTGATTATCGTAAATATTTATTCGAAAGTGGAATTTCATGTTTAATAGAATTTGTTTTTAAGTATGACTTTTTACTTGATTACAAGAAAGAATATATCTATGAAATGATGTTTAAAAAATAAAAAGAAAACAAAATTGTTGAAAGGGATTTCTCTTTAAAGTGTAATATTCCGAAGGATTATATTTTAAGTATAAGAAAAATAACATATTTAAATAATAAGTATATTGGTGATGAAATATTATACAAGGTATAGTTTGTATGTGTTGAAAAAGAAATAGCAAACAAAACTATTTCTTTTCTATTGTAACTGTATAACCATATTTTTTAGCAATTTTCATTAAGGTTTCAAATGTATATCTTCTAGTGCCTCTTTCATAACCTTGAACAGTCATACCACTTAACCCGATGTCTTTTCCAAAATCAGGTTGCCTCTTGCCTGTCCATTCTCTTAATATTTTCATTACTTCTTTTTCTTTGTAATCATTAGCAACTATTTTCATACATCACGCTCCTTATTGACAAGCATACACTATGTATGTATAATTGTGATATAATCCATTCGTAATGTACGGAATATTAGAAGGAGAGATAGAGTGTATCAGAATGATCCTTATAAAGAAACTAGGGATGAGATAAGTGGTAAAGACTTGGAGAAGGTAAAGTTAATCACATTAAAAGAAAAAGAATTTCGTAAAAATCGATATGTAGAGGAAATGGCTCATTATGCAATGTTATGGTTGAAGTATTTTAGAAATGAGAATACAAGTTATTATAATTTGGTAAATGCAGTTTTATGTGATGAGTTTCATTACAGTAAAACTGAAATTTCCAAAATGGTGAATGAATCCATTTATGTCTTAAAGAATAAGTATAATATCGATGTAACTTCCTATGATCCATTGATACTACCTTCATGTGTACCGTTTTATCAAATCAAAGAAGATGTGAGGTGATTCACATTAAGCCAAAAAAGAAGTTAGGCTTGCTAACTTCTATATAAGGGTTTCAAAAGGGAAAATTCCCTTTGCACACCGTTATTGGCTTGCCAATATGTACTGAACCCCAAAAGTTGGACAGATATTTTATATTACTGGTTCAAGGATTGTAACCTGTAATTCACAGGAGATAGTCCTTTTAATTTCACTTTAATTCTATCATAATTATAATAATTAATATAG
>CATOJL010000017.1 GCA_951800155.1 uncultured Bacilli bacterium
GAATGTAATAAAGCAACCGCTTTAAATATTGATGAAATTAATTCTTTAACAGATACAATGGGTCAATTTATTGATTGTAAATATCCCTATGTAACTTGTTCAAATGAATATATTGAATCGGAATGGTGGATTATTAAGGAAATGGATAAGAAAGGACTTTTATACCACGGAAATAAAGTATTATGGTATTGCCCTAGATGTGGAACAGAATTATCCGCAAATGAAGTATCACAAGGGTATGAACAAGATAGTGTTAATACAGTAATTGTTCCATTTAAAAAGATAGATGAAGATGTTTATCTCCTTGCTTGGACAACAACACCATGGACATTGCTCGCTAATGTAGCCCTATGTGTCAATCCAGATTTAACGTACGTAAAGGTTGAATCACAAGGATATACTTTTATTCTTGCTGAAGTTTTAGCTCAGAAAGTGTTAGGAGAAGAATATAAAGTTTTAGAAACATATCAGGGAAAAGACTTAGTAGGGATAAAATATGAGCAATTGATGCCTTTTGTAAAAATAGAAGGAAAATGTCATGAAGTTATTGCAGATAATTATGTTACTGCTGTAGATGGTACTGGAATTGTTCATATTGCTCCCGCTTTTGGTGCTGATGACAATCGTGTATGTATGGAAAATGGAATTGGTTTTATAAATCCAGTGGATTTAAATGGGTGTTATACAGAGGGACCATGGAAAGGGACTTTAGTTACAGATAAAGAATTAGAAGTGGACATTATTAAATGGTTAAAAGAAAATGACAAGTTGTTTAAAAAAATTAAAATTACACATGATTATCCACATTGTTGGCGTTGTCATTCTCCATTAATTAGTTATCCAAAAGCAGCTTGGTATGTAAAGACAACAGAATATAAGGATAAAATTATAGAAGCCAATCGCAAAGTCAATTGGTATCCTGACTATGTAGGAAATAAACGTTTTCATAATTGGTTAGAAAATATGGTAGATTGGGGCATTTCTAGAAATCGTTATTGGGGTTGTCCACTGCCAATATGGGTATGCGAAGCATGTGGGCATAAGCATGTCGTCGGTTCAAGAGAAGAATTACAAAATTTAATTTTAGAGGATGTAGATGTAGAAAAGATGGAATTACACCGTCCTTATGTTGATGCCTTACACATGAAATGTTCAGAATGTGGACAGACAATGGAACGTGTTAAAGATGTTTTGGATGTTTGGTTTGATTCAGGAGCTATGCCTTATGCTCAATTTCATTATCCTTTTGAAAATAAAGAATTGTTTGAAAGTCAATTTCCAGCAGACTTTATTGCAGAAGGGGTTGATCAAACAAGAGGTTGGTTCTATGTATTATTAGTCATTTCAACTATTATTTCTGGAGAATCTAGCTTTAAAAATGTTGTCGTGAATGATATGGTTCTTGATCAATATGGAAAAAAAATGAGTAAATCGGTAGGAAATGTGGTTGATCCGAAAGAAGCTTTAACCGAGTATGGAGCAGATAATGTAAGATGGTACATGTTTTATGCTTCTCCTGTTTGGACACCTTTAAAATATGATGATGCAGGGGTTAAAGAAGTCTATTCTAAATTCTTTAATCCATTTAAAAATACTTATACATTTTTTCAAACGTATGCCAATATTGATCAGATCTCTATTGAGGAATGTTTTGTTCCTTATGAGAAAAGAGAAGAAATTGATAAATGGCTACTTTCTAAATATCACAAATTAGTTCGTGATTGCACAGAAGCTTACGAGATGTATGACTTAAATCAAGTTGTGAAAATGGTGACTAATTTTGTTAGTGAGGATTTATCAAACTGGTATATAAGAAGAAATCGAAATCGTTTTTGGGCATCGAATACGGATATTTCTAAAAAGGCCGTTTATATCACTACTTATGAAGTACTTACAGGTCTATGTAAATTATGTGCCCCAATTGCCCCTTATGTAACAGAAGAAATTTATACAAAACTTACTAAGGAGGAATCTGTCCATTTAGCAGATTTCCCTCATTATGATACCTCTTTAATGAATGAGCATATAGAAGAGCGTATGGATTTAGTAAGAAGTTTAATTTCTATTGGAAGATATGTCCGTGAAGAGGCAAAAATTAAGGTAAGACAGCCACTAAAAGAAGCTTTATTAGATGGTAAAAATGAAGAATTAATTTCTGATTTAGTGCCATTAATTGAAGAAGAATTAAATATTAAAAAAGTGTCATTTGTTCAAAATTTAAATGAATATATGAATTTAAGTGTAAAGCCAAATTTTAAAGTCGTTGGAAAGTTATTTGGATCCTTAATGAAAGAATTTAGTACAAAGCTAGAATCTCTTTCTTTAGAAGATATTACAAAATTACAAAAGAATGAATCTATTTTTCTTACAATAGAGGAAAAAGAATATGAAATTACTTCTGATATGGTAGACATTCGCATTTCTTCAAAAGAAGGATTTAACGTAGGTATGGAAAATAATCATTTTATTATTTTGGATACAACTTTAACTGATGAATTACTAGAAGAGGGAATTGCTCGTGAGTTCATATCTAAAATACAAAATATGCGTAAAAATAAGGAATTTGAAATTATGGATCGAATTGCCGTTAGTTATTTGGGAGATGATTTTGTAAATCAAGCGATAGAACATTTCAAAGAATTTATTCAAAGTGAGATTTTAGCATCTTCTCTTATTCAAGAAAAAGGAACAGAATCTTTAGATTTAAATGGACATGAAGTATTTGTTTCTATTAAGAAGATATAGTTGGAGAGAATTAAAGAATTAATAAATGAATGTAGGATAATAGTGGAGATGGAACATCCACTTTCGCTGTTCCTAATTTAAAGTGAGAATTTTTAAGAGGCTCAGGTACTAATGATCATACATCTAGTATGGGTAAGAAAGAAGGTTCTGGAGCGGCAGTAGGGGTACATCAGCCTGCAACACTACATATGGGTATAAGTTATAATCAAAATGGACAATATATTCAAATAAACTTAAACAGTACGTTGGCATCCCACTCTTCTGCATAGAATACGGATACTATTTATGATAGGACATCATGGGTACAGGCAAAAACTTCTGCAGGATCCACTCCAAACCCAAAATTTGCAGAGTATACGTCACGTCCAACAAATACTTCAGTTTTATATTGTATCAAATACTAGTCTTTAAACTTATCTTTTCCAAACAAAAAGAGCATGCGTATTTTAAATCATGTTCTTTTTTTGATTCCTTTTTTCTTTTCACTATAGTATCCCTTTTTGCAAATGAATTTATCCGTTGTAGCAAGAACACCTGGTAAAATAAGTAGAATTAATAAAACAGCAGCAAATGTTCCTTGTGAAATTGTTTCACATATTTTAGCAGCAATGGCAGATGCGAAATTAGCAACCACTAGGGTAACAATAATTAATATAGAAGAGGAACTAATGATAGTATGAATTGATTTATTGTAAGCATTTATTATGGAATCCTTAATACCCATTGTTAATCTAGATTCACGGTAGTAAGCTGTATAAACGATGGCATAGTCGATAGTTGCTCCCATTAATATGGCTTGCACAATTAATAGAGATATGAAGTATACTGCCCCTCCTGAAATAGATATTGCACTCATCGTAACATATACTGCTGTTTGAATAATGAGAACAAGAACACTTGGTATAATTAAATCTTTAAATGTAATAGCAACTACAATAAATATAAATACCATAGTAAGTAGTGTAATTTTGTTTAATTCTCTATTAAAAGTTTCACTCATTTCTACAGCCATGGAAGAATTTCCGGCAATATAAATTCCTTCTTTATCCCCTAATTCCTTTTTCATAGACTGAACGAAATGGTAAACATCTTCTCCTTCAAAGGAATATTTTGTATTTAAAATAACTCGAGAGTATTTATCAGAAACAATTAGATTCTTTGCTTGGTCAATTGTTTTTTTAGAGTTAGTTATCGTTTTTCGTTTTTCTGTATCTATAAAATGATTGAACCTAGAATCAGTTATAATATCTGTATTCAAATAATTAATAAATTCCTCTACTGTCATTTTCCATGTTTCATTAAAATCATTCTTGCTATTATAGTACATATATACTAAATCAATCAATGATTGTTCTAAATCATCACTTAGTACTTTTAAAGTCGTGTATGCTTCTTTAGATGTATATTTTGTTTCATTTAATGTTTGTGTCATTAAAGAATGAATGGTAGATAATTTTTCACGTTTCTCGTTATCAAATTGCTTTGAAAAATCTTTATCATTCATGACATCGTTTGTAATAAAGTGAACATAATCATATAGAGAGATTTCTTCGTTCATTTTAGTATATTTAGAATTATATAAGCTAAATAATAATCGAATTGTATCTTCCTCTATACTTAATAAAGTGCTTAGTTGTTTTGCGGAATAGTTTACATGATTTAAAGTACCTTCCATTGTTTCTGTAACTAATCTTAGTTGATTAAGAGAAGATGCAGGCAATTGATTCGCTAATAAAGGATTGTCTTTATGATTCATGATAAAATGTGCGAACGATAATGGCGTTAGAGTCGTTGTTTTTGTATGATAATTGTAAACGCCAAATATTTGTTTTACTTGTGCTTCTTCTACATTTATAATCCTCATAATTTCCTGATCACGATAAGGTGTTTTTGTATTGGTAACAATTTCATATCCCATATGGATGAAATCCTTTATTGATCCAATGTAGGGAACTAGTAAAGGATTTTCCTTATTATGGTATAGAAAATCGAGCAATTCTTTTATAGAAATCATTTTTAGATTTCCATTTTTATAATCATGCATACCATAAATAACACTTATAAATGACTTATCTTGTTTTAGCGCAATGGAAATCTCGTTTATATTATAAAGAGTAGATAGATTGTTCATAATGTATTCTGCCATTTTTAAAGAAGAAATCTGGTTTTCTTTTAATTGTGATGCAATCGTTGCATCATTTAATAATACATTTACGAATTTACGTGGTGTCATGGAATAAGTTCCTTGACTACTTCCCGTAATAGCCATATTTAATTTTTCTCCTATTTCATAATCTATTTCAAACATAGAATATAAATGGGTATTTGTTAGCTCTTTATCAGAATAAGAAGTTAAGGATACAATCGTTTGTAAGGATGCAAGCATTTCTTTATTAAAATAATTTTTATAAGCATCTTCCCCTGCCATAGAAAGGGCTACGGTAGCAAAGTCATGTAAAGTAAGTTTAGAATCGGTAGTAGTGCCTGTATAATAGATATAGAGTAAGGATAAGATGTTATCATCTAACTTAAATCCAAATTGACTTAAAGTGTTTTTCATAGAAACCATATCTAATTTTTTAGTAACATTTTCTTCATCACTTAAAGAAGATAACAAAGTTAAAGCTTGGATTGTATTTTCATCAAATGCATCTTTATAAGCATCTTCTCCTGCCATAGAAAGGGCGAAATTGGCAAATGCATTTAAAGTCATTTCTGTATCACTATTTTCCTGTGTTCTATAAAATAAGAAAAGTTGTTCAATTGTATTTTGATCCATTCCAAATAACTTAGAAAGTTCAGAGGATGTCATGGACTTATTTATAGTAGATACATCCGTAAAATTCTTTAATTGTTTTAACTTAGAAATTGTTGTTTTATCAAGACTACTTGCATATTTAGGGTCACTTGCAACATCATTTAATAAGAAAGAAACGAAACTTTTTAACGACATTTTTGGATCTAAATTTTTACTATTATAATAAAGTAATATATTAGACGCATCTTCTTCCTTCATTCCTAAAATATTTGCTATTTCTTTTGTTGTTCTTTTTTTATGAATTAAAGAAGAGTTTGTAAAATTAGTAAGTAAATCTAAATTATCTTTTATGTTTTCATTTAAAGATTGGTTTAAATTTTCATTTGAATAAATGTCTGATTGAATAAAAGAAATAAATTCATCTAAAGTCATTGTACTTTCTTTTTCTTTACTATAATAATTATAATATATGATTTTGATTAAGTATTCATCTATCTGTGTGTTTTGTCCTAAATCTTTAAACTTAGAATTTAATGCATGGTACGCTAATTTTTCATTCATTGTATTCGCATAGCATAATACTTGATCGATATTTGTATCTTTTTCTAATTCCTTACAGTAAGAAGCAATTAAATCTTCATATTGATTTTCATAGACAATCGCAATTTGATTTGTGGCCTTAAATACTTTCCCTACTTCATCTTGCTCTGCATCTGTATAAAGAATTTTCACTTTTCCCTGTAAAAGATAAGTAGCAACAAATAAAATTACAACTAAGATAGATTGGATATATCTTGTTTTATAGCTAAAATTTCCTAATTTAGTTAAATGAAAGTGAGGAGATTTTTTATGTGTTTTTTGAATTAGATGATCAAATAGTAAAAGTAAAGCAGGTAGGCAGAAAAAGATACTCACTAAACTTAATAGTACGCCTTTTGCTAAAACGAATCCTAAATCTCTACCAATTGTAAAACTCATAAACACAAGGGCAAGTAATCCAACTATTGTAGTTACAGAACTACTTGCTATTGATTTAAAGGATTGGTATAGAGCCTCTTTCATGGCTTCTAGTTTGTTTTCTTGTTTCTCCTTTTCTTGTTTGTACCGATTGGATAACATAATCGAATAATCCATTGATAAGGCAAGTTGTAAAATTGCTACAATGGAATTGGTAATTGATGAAACACTATCAAACATGATGTTTGTTCCTTTATTGATAAATACAGCTATACCAATAGATATAAGGTATAAAAATGGTTCAATATAAGAATCACTTAGTATAATGAGAATCACCATAGCACATACAATAGCAATAGCCACAATCGATAATTGCAAGATCGGTTTATTTTCCTCATAAATCGATCCACTTAAACCTGAAGTTTTAAAATGATCATGCACGTAATTATATACATGTTTTGCTTTTTCTGCATCCGCATAATCCTCTACATGTAGTACATATAAAGTGTAATTGTCTTTATTATATGTATCTGTAGCATCATACGAAACAGAGTGAACTCCATCAATTTGTTCGAGTTCTTTTCGTATATCTTGTTTTTCTTCTTCCCCTAAATCTTTAAACATGACATTTAAAGTAGAGGAAGCTTGTTCAGCAAATGCTTCATCCATAATGTCTTTTCCTATTTTTGTTTCGGAAGAAGAAGGTAGATATTTCATAATATCTTCATTGATACGGACTTGTTTAGATAAATAGAAACTAAACCCAGCTCCTACTAGAAATAAACATAAAAATACATATCGTAATTTAACGATTAAGTCTGTCGTTTTTTTCATCTTTTTTTTCCTCCATTCGACATAATATTTTATTTTGATTTTAAAAAAAATGCATCAACAAAAACAAAAAGTTGTATAGATAAACAACATTTTTATAAAAACATGTAACTAAATAAACAACGTTTTGTATTTTATCTTTACAAATGTTGAAATTTCATTATAATTAGAAATAGGTGGTTTGAATGAACAAAAAAGATTTACGTGTCATAAAAACAAAAAAGATACTCTATACGACCCTCATTGATTTGATGAAAGAAAAAAAGTTTGAAGAGATTAAAGTTTCTGATATTTGTGATCAAGCTTTGATTAATCGTTCCACTTTCTATTCGCATTATACGGACAAATATGAGCTTTTAGCGGATTATATTAGTGATTTAAAAAAATCTCTCCTTTTGGAGCTTGAAAAAAATAAAAATACTTTGAATACGAAAGAGTATTATTTAGAAATGATAAGGTTATTTTTTAATCATATGGAAGAGAATAGAGGAATCTATTTATCAACTGTTATCAATAATCATAATAGTATTATGATGGATATTGTATATGATGTATTGGTTCATGATATTTCTGCTAGTCTAAAAAAAGAAGAAAGTAGCAAAATTCCAAGAGAGATTCTTGCTAAATTTTATTTAGGCGCTGTAGCGAGTGTGGGAATGGAATGGTTAAAAAATGGAAAACAATATACAAAAGAGGAAATGTTAGAATATTTTGCTATATTAATTCCAAATGAATTAGAGCATAAAGAATAGTTTTTAAAGTATTCTCTTTTTCTTAGGAATGCAATAAGATACTATAAAGTAGAAAAGGAATTCTTTTTTTATTTCCATGCTAAAGAAAAGGGAAATTTTCTTGAGTAAATGGCTATTTTCCTGTATAATCGTTAAAGGATGTGAGTTTATGAAAATCAAATATGAATTAGTAAAAAAAGATAAAAATACAAAGGCTCGTTATGGAATTCTCTACACCAATCATGGAAGCTATGAAACCCCTATTTTTATGCCTGTTGGGACACAAGCTACAGTAAAGACGCTTTCACCTGAAGAGTTAAAAGAAGTGGGAAGTGCAGTTGTTTTAGCAAACACATACCATTTGTGGTTAAGGCCGGGAGAAGATTTAGTAGAAAAAGCTGGAGGATTGCACCAGTTTATGAATTATGATGGTCCGATTTTGACTGATAGCGGTGGGTTTCAAGTCTTTTCACTTGCTAAAAATAAAAAGAAAGATATTGTCGAGGAAGGAGTTCATTTTAAAAGTCATTTAGATGGAAAGAAACTTTTCTTAACTCCTGAACTTTCTATTCAAATTCAAAATAAATTGGATAGTGATATTGCAATGAGTTTTGATGAATGTCCGCCTGCGAGTGCGGATTATGCTTATTTAAAAAATAGTGTAGAAAGGACACTTCGATGGGCAAAAAGGGGTTTAGCAGTTCATAAAAATGAAAATCAATCTTTATTTGGCATTGTGCAGGGAGGCGCTTATGCGGATTTACGAAAGTTTTCAGCTACTGAAACCGTGAAGATGCATTTTGATGGATATAGTGTTGGTGGGGTTGCCAATGATGGAGAATCCAAAGAAGACATGTATGCAGCAGTGGATTATTCTATACCGTATCTTCCTGAGGATAAACCTAGATATTTAATGGGAATAGGTGAACCTGAGGATTTATTAGAGGGGGTAGAGCGTGGAATTGATATGTTTGATTGCGTCCTTCCTACCCGCCTTGCACGACATGCGAATGCTTTCACAAGAAAGGGAAAGATAAATATTCGAAACGCGAAATATAAGGAAGATTTTACCCCTATTGAAGATACTTGTTATTGCTATGCTTGTAAACATTATACGAAGGCCTATATCCGTCATTTAATGGTTGCAGAAGAAACGTTTGGCTCTCGTCTATTATCCATTCACAATATTCGTTTTTTAATTAAAATGATGGAAGAAATTCGTCTTGCTATTCAAAAAGATACCTTTTCTACTTACAAACATGAATTTTTAGAAAAATATAAGGGAGTGAAAAATGACTAGATTTCATATTGCAAAATATAAGATAGATAGTCCAATGGATAGGAGAATTGTGCTTATTTCGGATATTCACTATTATAATAAAAAAATGCAAAACTTATTGAATGAAATTTTAAAACAAATTCAAAAGTTAAAACCAGATTATATTTGTATACCAGGGGACTTTATCGATGAACGAAAAATTTATGATAAGGAGTGTTTTCTTTCTTTTTTATCTTCTCTAAAAGAACTTGCTCCTGTGACACTTTCCATAGGAAATCATGAAGTAAAAACAAAACACGATAAACTAGAATTGATGGATCAAGAACTATTTGATGCCATTCGCAGTATACCCAATATTCATTTATTAAACAATGCTTCTTGGGAGAGTGAACATTTACGTTTTACTTGTGTTACTTTTCCTTTTGTAAGCTATGAAGAAAAAGTAAAAAGTTATAAAAAAACATTAGAGGCTTTAGAAAAAAATTATCCAAATGGATTAAAAAAAGATAAGTTTAATATTGTGCTATCTCATTCTCCATTTATTCTTTTACAGAATGAGGTACGGAAAACAAAATTTTATAATGATTGTGATTTAATATTATCGGGACATACACATGGAGGATTGACACCTGCTTGGATTGCCAATAAAACGCATCATGTATTTATTACTCCAGAACAGCACTTATTTCCTAAAAATTCTTACGGCTATTTAAAAAAGGAGAAAACAATAGTTTCCTCAGGAATTACTAAATTATCTCATTTTAATCCATGGCATTTTTTCAATTTTCTGTTTTCAAGTGAGATAGTTATTATTGATTTAAAAAAAGAATGTTAACCGCATTCTTTTTCCTTTTTAAAATTAATTCCAATCATACTTCCTAAAATAGAGGATACAAATAAAATGACTATATATAAAAGATAATCCATTTTAAAGTGATAACGTAAAGCGAGATAATTAAATAAAAGAAGTAGGACTGTCATAGCTCCCCCTAGTTTTATTCCCTCTAGCCATCCTCTTTTTAAAGCCATTTTTCCTAAATAGAATCCTCCAGTAAATAAAGAAATAATAGGAATACTTATTTTTAAGAACTTTACAAAATTTCCTCCCATGATATTAAAATAACTACAGGTTGTTAAAAGTAGAGTAGAAAATAGTAAAGTTAGAACAGAAATCAGTAAGGAAATTCCTAAATTTTTAATGTTATTCATACGTAGTCCTCCTAATAAAAAATATGCACTGTATAAAAAAATATGATCTTATCATAATAGAATAGGTGATGATTATGTATATGACAATTTTATTAAAAACATTTATTCTTTATTTTTTTATTGTAATTGTATATCGGCTTATGGGAAAAAAAGAGATAGGGGAATTAAGCATCATTGATTTAATCGTAACTATATTGATTGCTGAACTCGCAGCGATTAGTATTGAACAGGTAGACAGTTCTATTTTTGTATCTATTTTACCAATTGTTGTTTTGGTGATCATTCAAATTTCCTTGAGCTATTTAAGCTTAAAGAGTGAAAAAATAAGGAATTTTATTGATGGAAAACCAAGTGTAATTATTAAAGGGGGGAAGGTCAATTTTTCTTTAATGACAAAGATAAGATATAGTTTAGATGATTTATTAAGTCAACTTAGGGATAAGGGAATAAAAAGTTTGGAAGAAGTAGAGTATGCTGTTTTAGAAAATAGTGGAACACTTTCTGTTTTTGAAAAAGGAAAAGAGTACCCTATGCCAGTTATTTTGGATGGAGAAATTGATGAAGAAGTATTAAAGGAAATAAAAAAAACAAAAAAGTGGCTTTTACAGACTTTAAAAGATAAAAACTTAGAATTGCAGGATATCTTTTATGCTTTTTATAAGAAAGATAAATTTTATATTATAAAACGAAGTGAACTTCTATAAGTGTGTTTTCCCTTTTTTATTTGAATTTTCATAGGAAGTAAAAATATAGGAATAAGTGATTCTTTTTTAGGTACTTTTTTATTTCCTTCTTGCTATGGACTTTCTTTTGTTTGCATAAATTGTTGTGCAATTAAAAAATTTGTTTTCAAAAGTAGAGGGTCAATAGAATCCTTGTTAAAGAACAGAAGATATTATGTACTATGTAATCACAATTTTAATAAAGATATTCACAAGGAGAAATAAATTTGTTATAATGTAGGAAAGATGGGAAGGGAATAGGATATGAATAATTCAACGAATCAAACAGATGTTTTTGGAAATAATTTCGTAGGAATACAACCAGAGGCAAATGGAAATCAACCAAATCAACCATTATATAATAAGCAAGGGCAGGGAATGCAACAAGTATTACAAAGCCAATACCAAAATCCTGTTTATCAAGATCCAAATAGGGTACAACCTATGCAAGGGGCCAATGTTTCAGCGCAAGGGCAAATGGGAATGACTGGAAGTCAAGAAGTACAATCCTTCAATTATCCAAATCAATTTTATACCCAAGGAGGGCAAAATGGTATTGTATACCCACAGGGGGGGGTCGCTCCTGTAGGACAAGGATATCCGCCAAATGTATTTAACACACCTTCTTTTGTAGAAACAAATACCCAAGGAAATGGTACACCTTCTATAAATCAAAATCCTTCTTTTGTTGTAGAGCCAGAACCTATTATAGAAAGGCGAGAAGAGATGGTGCAACCTACGGATAGTTATACAGAGATGGCTTTTGCAGGTGTGAATCGACAGGAGGGAGAGCCAAAACAAGTAACTGTATTGACAAGCGAGGCTAAGCCAGTAGATTCTGTAGGCCCAGTCGAAGTTTCAGTGGCAGAAAATATGCAGCCTGTAGAGAAAAAAGCAGATGAGAATGCAGGTTTGAGATTTTTAGGAATTATCTTTCTTGTTTTAATTGTCGTAATTTTATGTTTACCTTTAATAGGACTTAATTAAAAAAACTCGCTTTAGAGTTTTATTTTTGGACAGATAAAGAAATAATTAAATCCATATTGTCTTCTTTTTCCATAATATTTTTATGTGTTTTTCCACATGTTTTACAGAGATATACAATTTTAAAAGTGTCTTTGTATTTTTCAATTCCGATTGGTTTTAAAAGTCCTAAACAAGAATTGCGTCTGTCACCTGGATTTATATCTACATGTTTGGAGTAGAGGCAAAAGGGACAGTGATCTCTTGCTGTGTAAGATGATTTAGTCACTTTATTTCCACAATGTTCACAAACAAAATTTTCATTCATCATATGAAATTTCTTCATCATATCACCCGTTTTATTATAGCAAATTTCTTTTTGTTTTCAAAGAAATAGTCTGAAATGGCAAAATCCATGTTATAATGATTATAACGTGGTGGTAGAATGAAATATGAAATAAAGATTAATGCGTTTGAAGGTCCTTTGGATTTACTTCTCCATTTAATAAAAAAAGCAGATATTGATATTTTCAATATTGAAATTGAGAAAATTACAAAACAATATTTAGAATATATTGATGCAATGGAAGAGTTAAATTTGAATATAGCAAGTGAATATTTAGTTATGGCTGCTGAATTAATTGAAATGAAATCTTCTATATTGCTTCCAAAACCAGAGATAGAGGAAGATGCCTATGAAGAAGATTTAAGGGAAAATTTAACGAAGCGATTATTGGAATATCAAAAGTATAAAGAAATGACACCAGAATTTAGAGAGTTGGAAGAAGAAAGAAAACAAGTTTATACAAAAATAGGCGAGAGTTTGAAAGAATATCAAAATGAAAATATACACTTAGATTTAGATATTTCCTTGTTGATGGAAGCTTTTCAAAAGTTTTTGAATCGTAAGGAGGAAGAAAAACCATTACAAACAACGATTACTAAAAAAGAGTATTCTGTAAAAGCTAGAAGTAGAGAGATTCGATCGATTCTTAAAAGGAGAAGAAGAGCAAGTTTTTCTTCTTTGTTTGATGTAGTAAGAAAAGATTATGTTGTTGTCACTTTTTTGTCTATTTTAAGTATGTGTAAAAAAGGGGAAGTAGAGATTAGCCAAGATGAGAATTTTAAAGAGATTTATTTAAGTTTAAAGGGTGAGGAAGTATGAAGATAGCTGCATTAGAGGGTTTACTTTTTATTGTAGGTGAAGATGGTATAGATGTAAAGCAAATTCAAGATATTTTAGAAGTTTCCTATGAAGAGGTTAAAGAAATGATAACCGAATTGTGTAGCATTTATTCTTCTCCAAAAAGGGGACTTCAATTGTATGTTTTGGGTAATCGTTTGAAGTTAACAACAAAGAAAGAACATAGCCTTTTTTATAAAAAGTTGGTAATGGAGGAAGAAAGTGTTTTAAGCCAAGCAGCTTTGGAAACTTTGGCTATTGTAGCTTATAATCAGCCAATTACAAGAGTTAAGATTGATGAAATTCGAGGAATTAGTAGTGGACATATGATTCGAAAGTTGATTTCTAAGAATTTAATAAGGGAAGTAGGAAAATCAGAGGAAGCGGGAAGACCATCTTTATATGGAGTAACGAATGATTTTTTAGATTATTTTGGATTATCTAGTATTGGTGATCTTCCTGAGATAAAGATAGAGAGTAAGGGAAAATCCGAGAGTGATTTATATCATATAAGATATGATGAAAAATAAGTTACAGTTCAGTCAAGGAAATCAAAAATAGGTAAGATTTAGCTTACCCTAAACAAGAATGGTATTACCCTCAAAAGCAGACTTTAATGCTTTTAGTACGTTGATACTGTTCTTTTTGTATGTATCTATACAACTTCTTATAGTTACATAACATTCTGCACCATTGATACTTCTAAATTTTCCAATTTTTTGTTTTATCTTTGCAGGCCTTTGTGCAACTTCTGCTGGATTGTTTGTTGATGGAACTTTGAAATCTTTTAAGAAGTATAAAATTTCATCTCTATCACCACGATACTTTTCATCCATATTTTTATTGTCATATTTCATTCTTCTGAATAAACAATATTCCTCATC
>CATOJL010000018.1 GCA_951800155.1 uncultured Bacilli bacterium
CCTAAGAAAAAGAGAGAAAGTGTTACAATTGCCATTATTTTTGTACTTATTTTCATACATGCTCACCACCTTTCTTCTCTGCATATTTAGTATATCATATTTTGAATGAATTGCAATTGTTTTCTAGAAATATTTCAGTGGGTATACGATTTGGGTCACGAGAGGGAAAAATATTACAAATGCTAGGAAATTGATTTGACAAATAAAGAAAATTTTTGTATACTAGTTTTAGGTAAGAATAGGAGAGATGGAAGGATGAAAAAATTTACAAAATTCATGCTATTAAGTGTTTTCGCACTTGGTGTTACAACTGGTTGTGGATGCAAGAAAAAGGAAGAGAAAGATAAGGATAAAGACAAAGATAAAACACCTCCTGTGCAAGCAAATACAGAAATAGGCGTTGTTGAGGATAAGGAATTAGGTGTTTTTAAATTTGAAAATACATCTTTAACTTATGAAAATGGAAATTCATTCCTTGAAACGACTGTAACAAACAATTCAGATGAAGTTCAAAATTTAGAAGGATTCTGGATTCATGTGAAAGACAAAGATGGAAAAGAAATTGTAACATTAGAAGGATTTTTTGGAGGAACACTTGCTGCACATGAAAGCAAAGTTATTTCTTCTACTTATGGAGATAATATAATCAATGTTGCAAAAGAAATTACTTATGAAGTGAAGAAAACAGCTGAATAATTTATAGCTGTTTTTTATTGCCAAAATAGATATTCTGAATAAGATACTATGGAGGTAAAATATGAAAGATGAATGTGAATTTAATTATATAAATGGGATAGGAGAGGGATATAAGTGCAAAAATTTTCTTGTTAAGTATCCCCCACAACATCAAGAGAAACAACCGGGATTAGAGTATGTAATGGATCCACAACCTATTTTTGATAATAAAGCTTATAAAACAAGTGAAAAATTAAAAGGAAAAGTGGCTATTATTACTGGGGGAGATTCAGGAATAGGAAGAGCCGTGGCCATTTTATTTGCGAAAGAGGGAGCGGATGTCGTTATTCCTTATTATGATGAAGATGTAGATGCAAATGCTACAAAAGAATACATAGAAAATGGAGGAGGAAACTGTTTACTTTTAAAGGGAGATATAAAAGATCCCCTATTTAGTCATTATATTACAGAGTGTGCATTAGAACGCTTTGGCAAAATTGATATATTGGTTAATAATGCAGGTGTTCAGTTTACACAGAAAAGATTAGAAGATATAACAGAAGAACAATTTGATTTGACAATGCGGACAAATGTATATGGTATGTATTATTTAACAAAAGAAGTTTTACCTTATATGCAGTGTGGGGCTTCCATTATCAATTTGACTTCAATTACAACATTTAAAGGAGAACCTGAACTTATTGATTATGTAACGAGTAAGGGGGCAATTGTTGGCTTTACAAGAGCACTTGCTACAAATTTAGCCCCTAAAGGGATTCGAGTGAATGCCGTTGCTCCAGGATTTTTTTGGACACCGTTACAACCTTCTTGTTGGGAGGCAGAAAAGATACCGACTCTTGGTGCAGATAGTCCAATGGGAAGAGGGGGAGAAACATGTGAAATTGCTCCTATTTTTGTTTATTTAGCAAGTAGTGATTCGAGTTATACTACAGGGCAAGTCTTTCATATAAATGGTGGTGAGTATAAGGGATAATTCTTGCAAATCTAGCACAGTTGTTATATAATCTATTTACAAGATAAATTGTAGATAGGAGGTAGCGTGTGTTAGATATTGTACTAGATACCTGTATGGATGCAATAAAGATCCTTCCCTTTTTATTTTTAACGTTTTTACTTGTGGAATATTTAGAACATAAAATAAAGAATAAAAACCAAGATTGGATACAAAAAGCTGGGAAATTTGGTCCAATTATTGGTAGTAGTTTAGGAATTGCACCACAATGTGGTTTTTCCATTGTAGCAACAAATTTATATATCACTCGAATTGTTAGTTTAGGGACCTTAATTGCTATTTATCTATCAACGAGTGATGAGATGCTTCCTATTTTATTAGCACAGAAAACAGATTTCAAAATTATAATCGCCATTTTATTTTTTAAATGGATGATAGGGATATGTATTGGAATGGGCATTGATTTTTGCTTACGTAAAAGAAAAAGAGAAGAGGTACAATATGCCTTGTGTGAACATGATCATTGTCACTGTGAGAGCGAATCTGTTCTTCTTTCTTCATGGAAGCACACAATGAGTACATTTTTCTATTTAGGAATTATTACTTTTATAGTGAATGTTTTATTTACTTATTATGGAGAAGAAATCTTTGAAAAGCTGTTTTTAAAAGGCTCTATTTTTAGTCCTTTTCTATCTTCACTTCTTGGTTTAATTCCATCTTGTGGTGCTAGCATTATGCTTACAGAACTTTATTTAGAAGGAGCAATCACTTTTTCTTCTTGTATAGCAGGGTTACTCACTGGAAGTGGTACAGCTTTCTTAGTTCTATTTAAAAATAATAAAAATATAAAAGAAAATATTTTTATTTTAGCAATCGTTTATGGAGCAGGCGCTGGTATAGGGTTTATTTTAGAGATTTTGTTGACACTTTTATAAAGAATTTCTTTTGTATAGAAGGAACTATCATTTCGTGCATACTTTGAATAAAGAATACAATAGATTTATGTGTCTAAAAAGAATAAGCTAAGGAAATGGCAATAAAGATTTTAATTCATAAATTGCCTCATTTGCTTGTAGTGAGAAGGCTTCTTTTTCTATTTCCTTTTCTAAAATATGTGAGTATTCGTTAAGTGAAACTAATTCTAGTTTCATGTTTGGTGAAAAGAGAAGGAAACCGATTCAATGAAAAGAATAGCATTTTCTTTTTTTTTCGCAAAAAATTTTTCATTTAGGAAAAGCCATGATATAATACTGAGTAAGGAAGTGATACGAATGAAAACGGTTATTGTTGGAATGTCTGGAGGAGTAGATAGTAGTGTGTCTGCGTATTTATTAAAAAAACAGGGTTATCAGGTAATCGGTTTATTTATGCGAAACTGGGATGCGAATATGAATAATGATATAGCAGGAAATCCTACCTTACAAGATGATATTTGTCCACAGGAAAAAGATTATAATGATGCCTTAGCTGTGTGCGAAAAGTTAGATATTCCTTTAAAAAGAGTTGACTTTATTAAGGAGTATTGGGATTATGTTTTTTCTTATTTCTTAGATGAATTAAAAAGAGGAAGAACCCCGAATCCTGATATCATGTGCAATAAGTATATTAAATTTGATATGTTTTTAAAGAAAGCGGAGAGTTTAGGGGCAGATTATATCGCAACAGGACATTTCGCACGTTTTGAAAATGGGAAGCTACTTAGAGGAATAGATGCAAATAAGGATCAAACCTATTTTTTGTCACAAGTGCCTAAGGAAAAGTTGCAACATGTACTTTTTCCAGTTGGAAATTTGACAAAGAAAGAAATTCGAGAAATTGCTTCTACCCTAGGACTTGTAACCGCTTCTAAAAAAGATTCAACAGGAATTTGTTTTATTGGAGAGCGTAATTTCACTCAATTTTTAGAAAATTATTTGCCAAATATACCTGGAGATATTCTAGATATAGAAACTGGGAAAAAATTAGGAGAACACATTGGTTTGATGTATTATACGATTGGACAGCGAAAAGGCTTACAATTGGGCGGAGATATAGACAAAATCTTTGTCGTTGGCAAGGACTTAGAAAAGAATATTTTATATGTTGCTTATGGAGAAGATAATTCGTATTTATTTTCAGATGCTTGTTTAATTGAAAATGTGAATTTATTCATAGAGAAAGATATAAGTAAGTGTACCGCAAAATTTCGTTATCGCCAAAAGGATATTCCTGTCACTGTAAAAAAGTGTGGAGAAGAATATTTGATCACTTATGAAAAAGCGAAGAGTGTAACACCTGGACAGGCCTGTGTATTATATGAAGAAGATGTTTGCCTTGGTGGTGGTATTATTAAAGAGGTCTATAAAAAGGGGAAAAAGCTTTGGTATTTATAAAATAAATGGTTATAGATACATACTTAAAAAAACTAAAAAAGAGTAAGTAAAGTTACTCTTTTTCTTTTTTTAATAATTTGACAATAGAAAAAGAATGTGTTAGTATAATGGCGCAATAAGGGGGTTAGGCTTAACAGAAGATGCCTCTCTTGAAGAAATATTAACAACAATTCAAAAAAAAGATTATTCGAAAACTCCCATTATGGATGCAGGCTTATCCTTTAAAATAAAATGGTTCAATGAGGAAGAGTATATGGAGGCGATCGCTTCTTTAGATTCTCTCATTTGTAATTTGGCAGCCTTTCTTTCTGTAGAGGTAGTAGATGATCTTACCTATGTATCTGGTTATACGGCAACCGAGGCAGGGCCGATTCTAGCGCAAGGTGCTCATGCATGAGGGATGCTAGAAGATGGACAAATCATTGATGTTACTCCTTCTACCATGTCTTTAGAAGAGAAAAAAGAGGGACAACAAATAATCGAAAATATACTCTTATTTGGGATACAAAATAAAATTCCTATATTAGGCATTTCGTTTTTAATTGGAGCAGCACTAAATAAAAAATTTAGAAAAAAGATAAAAGTATCTTTAAAGATACAACAAGTAAAAAAGGTACTCGAAACAGAAGAAATTGAAAAAGCATATGCGCAAATAAATGAAGTTTTATATGGGGGTGTTTGTGCTCCAAGAAAACGAGATAAAGAGGCATGGATAAGCACCATTGAAAGAGAATTTTCGAGCTTCGATTTGCACGATCTAAGAATATTGAAAAAGGAAATACAGGTAAATATAGAAAATGAAACGACTAGAAAAAACGCTGAAAAACTTCTAGATGTAATTCCTTATATCAAGGAAAATACGGAAGAAATACAAAAGAAAATCCTACTTAAAAAGAAATAAAAAACAGAAATCTTTCTATTCAAATAACTCTATGAAAAATAGAATGCAACTTCTTGTCGAAAAAATTAATTTTACCTTTTCTTTACACTTGCTAAATGAGAAGGGGAGTGGTAAAATGATAATAGGAGGTTGCATCAAATGGAGAAACTAAATGAGATTTTACGTGAACTTGGAATTTCAAAAGTTAAATTAGCAAAATATCTAGGTGTATCTAGACAAATGATTTATAATTATCTAGAACTAGATGATATTAATAAATGGCCAAAGGAGAAGAAAGTACTTTTACTTAATTTATTAAATATTAAATCGGTTGATGAAATGGAGAATATTAAAGTAGATACAGATTACATTATGCAAGTAGAAACCAATATTAATGCCTTATTTAATGAGGAATCCTCTACTTCTACAACGGATAATGTTTATCAAGGACTATCTGCAAAAAACAAAGAACTTTTGGCAAATATTATTGATCTTATTAAAGAAGATTTAGAAGATGATGCGGATGAAGAAGCTTATTACAAATATCTTTATTTATCAAACTTTATTCAAGCAATGATAACATCTAGAGAACTCAAATATATTTTAGGATATATAGCTAAAGCAGCAGGATTTGTAAAACCACTTGATTTTGTCTTTAATGAAGAGGAACAATTTCGCTTTGAAAGTATTATGTTTTCTGCAATGATTTTATACAATGGTAGGGGAGTAGCTGCTTCAAAAATCGCAGAGTCCCATAAACGTTTTGAAGAGCAAATGGAACACAAAATGGAAGAAAAATTAAGCCGTACCATGGAATTAAATACAATTAAAGCACAAGCTTTAAAAGAATTGGGATATACTGCAATTACAGAAGAAAATGCAGCAGAAGTATTAGCTAAAATTACAGAAATTGAAGTACGTACAGTAGCTTAAAAAATAGGGGAAGTCCCCTATTCTTTTTGACTTCTTTATAACTCTTTTTCACGTATTTTTCTTCTCATAGGATGAATACTATTTATAATGATGATAAGAATAGCTAAAGGGAAATATATACGAAAAGAAGGAAAGTAGAATAAAGAGAGTTTAATAGGGTAATATTATATTTCTATAGAGAGCAAATAAACTGATCTTGTTATCTTATATTATAAGTAAATCTAGAGTATTTATACATAAAAATTTTATAAAAATGGATTCTCTATCCTAAATTTAATGAAATCAAAAAACCTATAATATATATTATGTTAACTAATAATTTTTTTCTTTTAAAAAGAAATGTATATTTGAGGTCTTTTCGGTTATTCTATAAATGGGTGATCAAAATGAAAAAGAAAGAAACTATGAAATCAAACAAACAAATGACTGATAGTTGTAATAAGTCTAACGTTTCTAATAAGTCTAATGCAAAGGCGACAAATAAAGCTTCAAAAAACATAGGTTTTGAAAACGAAGCTTCTTCCTTTGAAGTAGACCATGATAATAATGATTCGTTTAAACTTAGATAACCCAAGGTAAGAAAAAAGTAGACTCCCTACTCTTTTCTTTTTTTATATAGATAATAAAAAATGGCTTATTAACATAAAGAATACACCAATTAAGAAATAAACGATTGTTTTTTTTGTGTTTTGATAGGAAAAGGAGGTAGGAAGAAGTTCTTTTATACTGATAGTTAACATAATTCCAGCAATTATACTATATAGAAATCCCATAAAAATAGCATTCGTTAAGTTTTGTAAGAATAGATAAGCTATGATAGCACCCATCACTTCTGATAACCCTGAAATCATTGTATAAAAGAAAGCTCTACCTTTCTTTTTGGTTGCATAATAAATAGGAATGGAAATAGAAATCCCTTCTGGTATATTGTGTAAAGCGATAGCTAAAGTAAGTTTCAATCCTAAGTGAAAATTATTTTCACAAGAAATATAAGTGGCTATTCCTTCAGGAATATTGTGCAAAATGATAGCGAACATCGATATGATGCCTATTTTATATAAGGACGAATTATTTTCAAATTTGGTTACTTTATCTTCAATATAATTGGAAAAAATAATTCCAATATTTATCCCTATTAATATTATACATACTAAGGGAAGAGGAGAAAGATATTTTTCTAATGTTGAGAAAGATTCAGGGATCAAATCAATAAGGGATACACAGATCATCACCCCTGCTGCAAAAGCCAAAGAAGCAACTAAAGTCCCCTCCCCTTTTCCTTTTTTGCGAAAAATAAGGAAAGACCCTAGCATCGTGGAAGCTCCAGCTAAAGAAGTCATTAAGAATGAGGTTGAAAGCATATTATCACCAGTACAAGCTTATGAAATAAAAATAAAAATAGACTTTTATAAAAAGGAATCTTTGTTTCATCTTTATAATAACCCTGTTTAATTCTCTTAAAATCCAATAAAATTTTAATATAAGAAAGTAAATGAATAACTTAAAAAATATGGAGTATCCATATCTTTTCTATTATTTTCTATTCAGATTCAACTTCTTAATAGGTTACTATCTGTAACTTTTATTTGCATGTGGTTCTTCTACGAAAGAATTCAATACTCGATCACTTGAGGATTGGATATACATCTGCACTTCATTAGATAGATATTGATAAATATTTTCTTCCTCTATTATATTCATTAAGTAATCATCATTAAGTATATTTGTTAATTCTAGACTATCTAAGTTTTTGGGATGGTATTGCCCTAGAAAATTAGAAAATGGGATAAATCCTATAAAAGGATTAGCTATTTCTTTCGTTTGCAAAAGGGCATTTCGTTCTTTATCAATGATCAGGTATGCAATATCTCCATCTGGACTTAATTCAATTGCTATTTTTAGATCCAGAAGAAAAGCATCTCCTAATAGATCTCCATTCCAATACAAAGGAATAGGCTTAAAATAATAAGGATTTCCTCGCATATATTCTTGAGCAAATGTTTCCCAATACTTGCTAGTTCCAAATATATCATAATTTTCTATACTACTTAATTTCATAAAAAATTGTAAACGTTCCTTTGAATCCGTAGTTACATAGCAACGATATGTTTCTGGATAACTGAAATAAATATGCTTTCCCTCTTCATCCAGCGCTCCTAATATAAATTGGTTGGTATTTTCTTGTTTAGTAGGTATACTGGTCATTGGAATGACAGTATTTTCATGATAAAAGATTCCTATTGCATCTTCAAATGGCTTTGTTTTATTGATGATATCTTCTTTGGTGATGCAACTTATATCTGGATTCTTTTCTCTTAATAATGCATTGTACTTTTCCAAATAATCATACAAAATAGATGGATCATTATTTAGAAGATTGGTGGTATAGTGTAACAATTTTGCATATTGTGCGAAAGGCTTATAATTAGATGTGTTTGTTTGAGAGGCTTCTATTTTACAAATTTCAAAAAGTTCGTCTAATAAGTCATCCACTTGATCTAAACAAATATAATCTGAATTTTTTTCTTCTATACTCATTGTATCGAGGGCTGTTATAATATAGTTAATGTCTACAGTAGGATATTTTTCTTGCAATTGTTTAGTAAGATACCAAATTCCTTTTTGATTATAATCATAATAATCAAAGGAAACATAATTTCTAAAATATTCTAATATAGCACCATACTTATCATAGGATGAGGGGTCTGTAATGCACGATGCAGTTACGTTAGTCATTGCTTCACCCAGTATAAATCCACTATTGTTTCTATTTCTATATATAATCTTGGTATCATTCTCTCTATAATAGGAATTGGTTAGATGAGATAATTCATGGTATAGGTCATCTATTGAAATATTTGTTGGAATAACAAGGCGATTTGAAATTGCTTGATATTGTCCCCCTATATTTTTCGTCCCTTGGTTCGCAAAATATTCTGGATCAACGATGAAATAGTCAACATCCTTTATGTTTTCATAAAAAATTCGCAAATCTACATTGGGATATTTTGTAACAAGATGATTTAAAAATAAATGCGCATATCTTTTGTGATTCGCTGGTATTTTATCATTTTTATCAATTGCTGTATGAATTTTCTCTACAGATATTTCTTTGTATCCTAGGATTGTATCTAATTGATTGACATCTAAGATTTCTACTTGCTCTTTTTCGCTTGAAAATACTGGTTTTTGCGTTATGACTACCATATTTTCTTGTAATTTTATATCATATTTACAAAGGGTACTATGAGCTATAATGCCCATAGAACTTACTATAACTCCTATGATAACTCCTCGTACGAAACCTTTCCCAACCTCTTGCACAAACTCTTTAAATTTGTAAAGATTATGATTAAATGTAAAAGGATCATAATTGTTGTATAAATTGTGCAAATAAGTAAAATCATCTAAGGAAGGATATACATATTCTCCCTTTTTATTGATCTCTAAAAATGTCCGCCGATTATTCTCATCTAAAAAAATGCAAAATTGCTTGTTATTATACCAGATAGTAAATAGTTTTCTATATATGTGTTCCATTATGCAAAAATCCTTTCTAATCTTTGTTTTTTAGTAGCAAGACAAATACAACAATTATAAGTGTAGATGATATTTATATAAAATGAACTTTAATATTTTACGATAACTCCTAGCATTCCAATTAAATAAGAGGCTTGAAACTGATTAATTATAATGCCCTGTAACGAGAATGTATCAAATTTTGCTTTTTCTATATCACAGGAAGAAAAATCAATTCCTTTTAAAGAAGTTTTGATAAATTCTGTTTGATGAAATTTTGTATTTTCTACTTCCATATTTTGAATCGAATTTTCCATAAAAGTCGCATCATTAAAACTTGAATCTTTAAGGTATATTCCTTTCATCTTTGCACTAGCAAAATTAAGGTATTGTGTAAGACAATTAAAAAATTGAATATCATATAAAGCCGATTCTATAAAAGAAGTCCCTATCATTTTACAATTTTTAAAAATGACTCGATCAATTCGCTTCCTATCAAAACATTGATTTGATAAATCACATTCTTCAAAAATAACATCTACAAAGTCGACATTTATTAACTTTATATTTGTAAAATCTATATGATCAAAAATGCAACTATCAAAGGTAATATCTTTGATTTCTATGTCTACCTCTTTTTGACTTGAGAAGAGAGTGTGTTCATACATTTGCTCTTCTAAGGCTTCTTCTATTCCTACTTCTTTATCATAAAAAATCTTTGGTTCTTTTATTTTCATTGCATCCTCCAAGTCATTTTTTCTCTTTTTCATGGATGTTAGTTTTTCTATGCTATATCCATTGTAACATATTTTTATAGAAGAAAAGAGTAAAATTCTATAATATCTTTCATTCGGTTCTATTTCCATACTTTTCATTTTAGAAAAAAAGAATTATTTATCCTAATTCTTTCTTAAAATTTTAAGCATTTATATATTCTTGTAATACGTTTCCCACTCGATTTGCTTCCTCCATAAAAGCTACAAAATTGTCATGAATATAAGCAATATCCTTTTCTTTTCCCTTTAATTCATGGGTATACGCAATTTCAATTAATTTTGTCAATCCTAAATATTTTGAATCACTTTTCATAGCATGGGCCAAAATGGCATAATTCTCACAATCCCCTTTTTCTTCATACTCTTTTAATGCAGGAATTCTAGTCTTTTGTTCTTCCAAAAAATCGAGTACTGTTTCATTATACATATCCATATCCCCTAAAAGTTCTAGGCCTTGTGCTACATCAATTCCATTTTGTTCTAAAAAATCTCTATTCATTTTTAACTCCTTCCCTATTCAGCTATATTGATTATATCATATGCGAAAGTAAAATTGCAACCTACTTTACAGATTGCTTTTTCATATATTCACGAATTTTTCTTTTTGCCAAAGTTGTCACTACAATTTGTTCCCAATTCTTCTTTATATCTAAGAAAGAAGATGTTGGACTGGTTACAATTTTGATTCGATCTTTATTTTTTAAAATAGTATCAACGGGAACTTCTTCATCATTCACATAAACTTTTACTAACTGATTTCCAATATCTGTATGTATGGTATAAGCAAAATCAATTGCAGTAGATCCGATAGGTAGAGCATATATATCCCCTCGTGGAGAATACACATAGATTTTACTAGATAGAACTTCGCCTTCCACATGTTCTACAAAGTCCCCATTGTTTTCAAAAATCTCATTCACTTGTGATAAAGATTTATAAATTTGGCAATTTTTAAAGTCTTCTTGCATAATTTTGTAAATATCTTTATCATAAATCTGCCAGTAAGCACCTAGTCCAAAAGAAGCAATTTTATCCATTTTTTCTGTTCGAATTTGAATTTGAACTAGGTTTCCATTTTCACCAAAAACTGTTGTATGTAGTGATTGATATAGATTTGTTTTAGGATTACAAATATAATCTTTAAATTTGCCATTGATGGGATGGTATTTTGAATGAATCAAACCTAACGCCTGATAGCAAGCAGAAACATCTTCCATAACGACTTTAAGGCACAATAAGTCAAACATATCACTAAATTTATGTCCGCTTTCTAGTCGATTATGAATGCCATATATATTTTTAGAACGAATTTTAATGGTTGTTTTCAAATGATTCTGTTTAAAAGCTTCCTCAATTTTTTCTTTCATAATACATAGGTCATCCTTAACTGTATGATCATATGCATCTCTTTTTTGCTTTAATTCTTTAAATCTTTCTGGATTTACATAAGAAAAAGCAATATCTTCTAGTTCTGTTTTAATACGATACACACCTAAATGGTAAGCAAGTGGGGCATAGAATTTTAAAGTTTCTTCTGCCGTTTTCAACTGCTTTTCTGGTTTCTTATACTGTAGTGTTCGCATATTATGCAATTTATCACAAAGTTTAATTAAAAGAATGCGTACATCTTGATTTAAGGCAAGAACTACTAATTTTCTTAAAGTTGCATTCTCTTTCTCTGTCTTTGTATATTCTTTGTATTTGTTAAAGTTTGTTACCCCATCTACTAAATCAGCAATAGTGGAATTAAATTGTTGCGCTAATTCCTCTTTTGTAATTTCTGTATCTTCTAATGTGTCATGTAAAAATGCAGCACATATCGAGTCGACATCCATAATTGTATTTGCTGTATTATAAGCGACATTGATGGGATGAATAATATAAGGCTCTCCACTATCTCTCATTTGTCCCGCATGAAGTTCATTCGCTAAAGCATAAGCTCTTTGCATCATTTGCTTTTCTTCTTCCCTATAATTTTGCGTAAGTTCCAAAAAATCTTCCATACTTTTATCCATGTATAACACCTTCAAACTTATAAAAATTTTATTGTATTTTTAATTAAATACATAGTACTCTTATTTAGAGAAAAAGTCAATGATAGCAAAAACTATATAACAAAAAAAGGAATTCGTTTTTATAGCTTATCCCTTTTTTGAATACATTTTGAGAAAAAAGAGAATTGTCCTCTATTTTCTATCCTTAAATTTTTCTTGTAAGTCTTTTTCCCTCTTCAAAATGACAAACAGATGCACAAGTATAATCTGGGAAAGTACACCTAGCTCCATGAGAATACTTTTGGATGTCTTCTGCTAATGGATGATTTGTTTCTTCTAATGCCTTTTTATATTTTAATAAAGTTTCTTTTGTTTGCTTCATAATTTCCAATTGAGCCGCACTGCATAATCGCTCTTTACACTTCAAAATAAAATCTTCATATTTTCCTATTTCTTTGATTTGAACTAACTCCCCTTGTGGATTTATTCCTTTTACCATTTGCATATCTTGCATCCATTCTTCTACTAGCATTTTATCTTTTTCAATGATAGTAGGTATAAAATATTGTTTCTCTGGTAGTAATTCCATTTGATAATCTATGGTTCTATGTCTTTGTGCTTGTGCAAATTGTGCAAAAGAACCTTTATAGTTTGTCACATAAACAGAACCAAAATATTCTACCTCGTTAGCAATATGTTTACCAAAAAGAGATAATTTCCTTTCTTTTTCATTTCTCATTAATTCTTCTACTAAAATATTTCTATCAGATAGTTGTTGCACAAATTGTTTCATAGAATGTGCTAATTTATTTTCAAAATTATCCTTTTGATCATGATTTTTTATGTAATCTTCCATCCAAGAAGCTATATAATTAATTTGTCTTAAAGAAGTAGAATAAATAAGGGTTGTTGGCATAAATACAGTGACAAGATAACGTGCGTTTTCTTGCGCTAATTTTTGTATTTTTGAGTCATTGTAAATAGAACCATAAGCCTCTTTTATTTTCATTTTGAATATATCAATCCATTTATTATAAAGTCTTTCTTCCTCATATGTGATAATTGAACCATCTTTTCGAACAACAGGTGTATATCTTGCAGATTTTTCACTAGTTGTGTATTGATGTTCATTATTTAATACCATAGCTAATATTTTAGGCATATTTTGTAAATTTAAACTGATATTTATATGATCGTATACACTATGATGC
>CATOJL010000019.1 GCA_951800155.1 uncultured Bacilli bacterium
GAATTGTAACAACTTGTATGTTTAATAATGTTAAATATTAATTTAAAATGTTTTTTTATGCATTAACTTTTGATAAATGCATATAATAATTATATCAAAAGTGTTGCAAATGATATACTTTTATGATAGGATAATTTTAGAAATGGAGTGATATAATATGGCTACAATGAGTATAAGACTATCAGATAATGATAAAAATGAAGCAGATAATCTTTTTAAAAAATTAGGCATTACGACTAATTCAGCAATTAATATGTTTATTAAACAAAGTATAAGAATGCAAAGTTTACCTTTTACACCAACATTAGAAGTGCCAAACCAAAAGCTTATGAAAGCCTTAGAAGAGTCAGATGTTATTATGCAAGAGTTAAAAGAAGGAAAAAGACAAGGTTATACTGATACTGATAGTTTATTTGGTGCATTAGATCAATGATATACAAGTGTAGAGTGGATTACACGAGTGATTTCAAAAAAGAATATAAAAAAATAAAGAAACAAGGTAAGAATCTTAATAAGATTAGAACTGTTATAGAGCAACTTGCTTGTGGTAATGTTTTAGAATTTCAATATAAAGATCATAAACTAAATGATAATAAAAGATTTAAAGATTGTAGAGAATGTCACATTGAACCTGATTGGTTGCTTGTATACAGAATTAGTAATGAGGAACTTATTTTGTTATTAGTTGAAACTGGTTCACATAGCGACTTATTTTAATAGTTGAAGAGAATATTAGTGATAGATATACAAAATTCATTGCAAAATATCATTTATTTTTTTACAAAAGGATGACAATATTCTAAAGAATATCGTAGCAAATTAATCTGACAAACAAAAGTTAAATTATAGTTTTTTAAAATCAAAATATTAAATATGGGAAAAGAAAAGTTACATCTTATTTACCACTTAAAAAATTCCAAATCTCTTAAATTCGGTTAAATAAATTTAAACAAATTTGTTGCTTTATAATTGATTTTCAATAGGAAAACAGTATCTTTAAATTTTAGTAAACTACTAAAATCAGACCATTTTTTCCGATCATTTAGAGAATAAAGTCTTGTAAATCAGGGCTTTTTTAGTGTTTCAACCCCAGTTACTACTTATTTATCACTTGTTTTTCGGTTTTGAATTGTAGTATTCACAAGCGGATATGTATCTCCAGTACAAGCATACAATTACTAAAATGCATTATTTTCAGTTTCTTGTTATTTTTGCTGTAACGATCTTTTCATGGGAATATAACCTGTTTGTAAGGCGATATCTTTCTATAGCAATGCTTGTATTAGGAAGTATTGCCATCTTTTAAAAAGAGTATTTTGTGCTATAATTAGTTTACATAGTTAGTGGAGGGTTAGCAAATGGAGAAACTAGAAAAAGTAAACTCTAATATGGGAATACTAGAATATAAAATGTACCAAGATATACCAATGATGGAGATTGGTTCAAGAAATCTTATTTATGGTAAAGATTATTTAGAATTTAAAAAATATATAGAACAATGTATAGAAGAAGAAACTATTGCAAATAAAAAATTATATGATGCAACAACGAATCGCTATATTTATTATGTAGATGATTATCCTATTGGTGAAGTAGGAATTAGAACTAGCTTAAATCAATTTTGGAAAATGAGAGGTAGCCAAATATTTTATAAGATTAGGGTGTCTGAACGACAAAAGGGATATGGAACTAAAATGATGAGATTAGTATTAGAAGAATGTAAAAGATTAGGATTTGAGCAAGTAAGAATAAATTGTGATGATTTAAATTATGGTTCTAAAAAATTAATTTTAGGTAGTGGTGGAAAAGTTGATATAGATCATTACAAAACGAATGAAGGCACAAGTAGCAGTTATATTATAAAGATAAAAAGAAGATGAAATAATTATATGAACTTATTAGTAATTTTAAGTAATTAAAAAAGAAATCTTTAAAAGAAAAAACTTGATTAGTGAATTACATTTCATAGAATAGGATTGATAAACATATATCTTTTTTTATAATCTAGAGTGGAAAATATAAAAAATAATATAAACATGTAGCACAAAATTTTAAAATTATTTACCCTAAAGACGTAATATCCAAAAATGATATAATGTAATTAAATTCATATTTATATAAATTTAATTATGAACAAAAACAGAAAGGAAAATTGTAAATGAAAATAGCAAAAAGAGTTAAAATTGGAGGCAACGCTTATTATATAATTGTTAATGTAGAATATAAAAAAAATAGAAAATACATTTCCTTCACTATGCCTTAAAAATTATAAAGATGACTATTGGGATGGGGGAGACTGTTCCATTTTAATTGAAGAAGTGGAAAAAAATTATACATCAGAAAAAGCCAAGAATTATGATAAATATATTGGATTTATGGCAGATGTTTTGTATATCTATGACAGAATGTCATTTATAGATGGTATAAAAGATGTATACTTCTCTAAAAAGGATAATATTCCTTATGCAGAGGGGTACATTTCTAAAGAGGAAATAGATAATTATATTAAAAAATTTAATATTAGTATGCACCAAAACCATAATTTTAAACTTAATGATGCTCGAACTTGGAAACTATAAAAATTAAATATAAAGTAGTAAATGCCATTAGGAACTTTTATATATACCTATGATTATAGGGATTTATAGTAAAATTACATTTTTTGAAATAAAAAATGAAAAAAAGGACTTCGATCTTAAGTACCTTTTTATATTATTGTATGGAATAATGAACAAATCTTATTTATTATTTCAGCTTTACATAAGGAAACAAATATGAGAGGTTACTGTTATTTTTTCAGTAATAACAGCCATGCCATATTCACTTTTGAATACTACTTCTTGTGCTATGGCTCACCAGAGTTTATATCCACAAGTTAACAGTGTTTCCAGTAGGTCCAATATGTTTCATTGGCCCGATTTTTCCTATACAACAAACAGATTTACATTTTGAATCATTTTCAAATTTTTTAAGAGTTTGTGAATAATCCCCATTTCCACAGTTATTATTTAAACAGTTCATATTCCCAACTCCTTTCAAATTATTATATGTGGTACTCTTATTTGTAAATATTATAAATGGTAGTTTTTAAATAGAGTTTATTTTTGATATATGTCTACTAATCCTAGTTTCACTTGAAAATAATTTAATTGTTTAGTAATTATCATTTTCAAATGAGATGTGACATGCTATAATAGATGTATGTTTACATAGCTCAGTTGGATAGAGTGCTTCCCTCCGAAGGAAGAGGTCATCAGTTCAAATCTGATTGTAAACACCAGATGAATATCACCTTGAAATTTTAAATTCGATAAGAGTTCAAGGTTAAAAATATTTATGGATTGTTAAATTGGTGTTATTGAATCCTAATTGAATCCTATATATTGGCAGAACATTGTTTATATAAATGAAATATCTAATGTATAAAAATAGTCAATAAAAATTCTTGTTAGCTAAAAAAATGGTTTAATCGTTTATATGAGAACGTATTCATACAAAAAAGAAATAATTGTAAAAATTACACTATTTCTTTTTTTATGTTACTATGCTAGTAAATAAAAACGAAATTTCCTTTTAAAAAACGAGGAGAGGTGTAAAGAATTATACGATTATAGGGAGAATATTAAATGTATAGAAGTAAAGTTTACTATGTAAGTAGATAAATGAAATGTCAAAATGAATAAACTTGTTCATATTTAGAGGATTTGTTACTATAATTGTTATTATATTAAGACTGAGAAATCTTATTTCTATAATGACAAATGATAATAATTTGGAAATATGATAATACTTTTAGACATTGTGTTGACAGGTTAAGTTTAATCCTGTATTATCTAGTTAGGAGGAGAGATTTTATGAAAAGAAAAACAGTTATTTCAGTTTTTACTTGCCTTATAGCATTTTTCATTTGTTCCTTTTATGTATCTGCTAAGGAATATGATGTAACTATGTATGCAACAGAAACTTTGGAGGAAGTTTTTATAAAAGAAGGAGTCACAAACTATGATTTGAGCGAATACAACAAAACAGATTTAGATGATAAGAGAGTAACTATTTATTTGTTTCGATTAAACGGATGTCAAAATTGTAAGAACTTTTTGAACTATACAGCACAAACTTTACTACAAACTTATGGTGATAAAATTAAAATTGTTAGTTTTGAAATGCGTGATGATCAAAGAAATAATAATTTAAGATTAGATATTCAAAAGTTTAGAGGAGAAAGCGATAATACAGCTCCATATATTGTTATTGGTAACAAAAGTTGGAATGGACCAATTGATAGTGCAAAACAGAAACAAATAGAAAAAAGTATTGAAGAAGCATATAATACTCAAAATAAATATGATATATTTAAAGATATGAGTGGGAAGTTATTTAGCCATAATGGAGTTACATTGGTAAGTGAGCAATCTTTTTCACCAAACTACACATTACAAGCAGTTATGACTTCTAGACAAGATCTAAATTTAGAAGAGGGATATCAATTTATTTATTCATTGGATATTACTATGAGGGATGGAAATCAAATTGTTCCAATTCAAAATAGTGCACCACTTCATATTCATGTTTCTATGCCAAATGTATTTGATGCATATAAAGTAGCTTATGTAGATGCAGGTGGAAATATTGTAGAAGTTCTTGACGCTACTTATGCAAACAATGATTTATCATTTACAACAACTCATTTGTCTGAGTATGCTATTTTTGGAAAGAAGAAAGATACTACTCCACCAACTACTCCAGGAGATGGGGGTAATGTGGATAATGATTCAAATACAGATGTAGGAAATGATAACAATACGGATCAAACAGTAACAGAAAATGTACCACAAACCTTAGATAATATTCAAAGTTATGTTTTCTTACTTTTATTTGGTTTATGTACTTTTGTAATTAGTTTTATTCTATATTCTAGAAAAAATTCTAAAAGTTCTATGTAAGTACATAGAACTTTTTATAGGTATTGTATGAAAAAGAAAAACAAAGAAAAAAAAAGAAATAAGATTTTTTTGTTACTAATTATAATTGCAGGAGTTTTGTTCTTTTATAGTTTATTCCAAATCATTTCTTGGGAAAAAGATAACAATCAAGTTGAAAAAGAGATGGACAAAATAAAAAAAGAAACAGAAATAAAAGAAGTTCCCCTTGAAGAGTCAGAGCCAAACGAAGAAGAATCAATGGATGATGAAAAGGATTCAACAGATAAAAAGCCAACTTTTGATCCATATTGGGGATTTTTAAAATATAATTATTTAGAGGTCGATTTTACAAATTTAGTTAAAATGAATTCGGAAGTTGTTGCTTGGCTTTCTGTAAGTGGAACGAATATCAATTATCCAGTCGTACAACATAAAGATAATGAATACTATTTGAATCATACATTTAACGGTTCTAAGAATAACGCTGGATGGGTATTTTTGGATTACCGTAATCAAATCAATACATGGCAAAAGAATACCATTATTTATGCGCATGGAAGACAAAATGGTTCTATGTTTGGGAGTCTTAAAAACATTTTAAAAGAAGATTGGTATAAAAAAGAGAGTAATCATATCATACGATTATCCACTAAAAATCAAAATAGTTTATGGCAAGTATTTAGTGTTTATCGTATTCCAACTACCAATGATTATATACAAACCGCTTTCTCTAGCGAAAACTCTTTTCAAAATTTTTTAGAAAAAATGAAAAACAGAAGTATTTATGACTTTCAGGTAGACTTAAATAGTAATGATGTTATATTGACACTGTCTACTTGTTATAATGATAATGATAAAGTTGTTTTGCATGCTAAGTATATAAAAGGACAAGAACGATAAAAAGGTTTAAGTCCTTTTTTCTTACATAAAAATGATTTTTATAGTTTTTTATTAAAAAGTATTTTAGTAGTTTTGTTATTTTGAAAATAAGTAGGAGTGTGCTAAAATAGAGATAGTTTGGGTAAATGGATTCATTGGTACATCATTTGGTTCGTGATCAAAAGATGGCAGATCTTAAATATTATTTTATGGGGCATTTAATAATCCATGGGAGTATTAGTTGTTATTTCGTTAAAAATATCTTATAATAAATAGGGTGGTTCTATGACACAAGAGATGATTGTAAAAATAATTGGTATGATTGCTGTTCCCTTTCTTTTTGTAGTGAGTATTATTCCATGCATAAGAAAAATTGCTTTTCAAATCAATGCGGTAGATAAACCTCGTGGAGGAAGACATTTACATAAAGATATAACACCAAAAATGGGGGGACTTGGAATTTTTCTTGGATTCCTTTTAGGTTATATGCTCTTTGGAACCCATAGTTCTGTGATGAATGCAGTTTTGATAGGGAGTTTTTTAGTTATATTAACAGGAATTATTGATGATATTACAGAACTTACATCTTTGCAACAATTTATTGGACAACTTGGTGCAGCTCTTGTTCTTGTTTTTTATGGGGGACTTCTTATAAATGAATTAACTGCATTTGGCATAAAAATAGAATTTGGCTTTTTCGCACCATTTGTTACCTTATTTTTTATTCTCGGTTGTATCAATTGCATCAATTTAATTGATGGTGTTGATGGATTATCGGGGGGAATTAGTTCGATTTACTTTTTTACAACAGGAATTATTGCTGTGATTCAGCAAAAATCAGGCTTAGATTTTGTTTTGGCATTTGTGATGCTAGGCTCAACTTTAGGCTTTTTAGTGTATAATTTTCATCCTGCTATGATTTTTGTGGGTGATTGCGGCTCTAATTTTATGGGGTTTATGATATCTGTAATTGCATTACTTGGTTTTAAAAATGTTACATTAACTTCTTTATTTATCCCCCTTTTAATTTTAGCGATTCCTATTCTTGATACTTTGTTTGCTATCTTAAGAAGAGCTTTAAAACATAAACCCTTATTTAAAGCAGATGCTTTTCATATTCATCATCAATTATTAAATCGAAATCTCTCTGTACGTACAACAGTCCTTATCATTTATATTATTGATGCCCTATTTGCCTTTGCTTCTATTGTCTATGTATTAAACGATGCGAAATTGGGTTATATCATTTATGGAATATTACTTTTTATTGTCTTTGTTTTTGTGGCTAAGACAAATATTGTGTTTGATCAGGAAGAAATCAAGAAAAAAATACAGGAAAAAACAAAAAATTTTAAGAAAAAATCTTAAATTTTTTTTGTATAAAAATGTATATTTGTTTAAGAATAAGGAATAGGTGATAAAATGCATATAGATATGAATTCCTTATTAGAAGTATTTCCTAGAGCCTTAATTTCATTATTCTGCTTATTTATTATTACAAGGCTTATAGGAAAAAAACAAGTTTCTGAATTAAGTTTATTTGATTATGTAATTGGTATTTCGATTGGAAACTTTGCAGCTGAGATTACAATAAATATTGATGTACCACTTATTAATGGAATTGTCGCTGTTTTAATTTTTGGATTTATTGCATGTCTTGTTGCAAAGATAACTATGAAAAGTATATTTTTAAGGCGAAAACTTACAGGGGTACCTACTTTAGTTTTTCAAAATGGAAAGTTTATCAAAGAAAATCTAAAAAAAACAAAATACGATATCAATGATTTTTTAGAGGAATGTAGAACAAACGGGTATTTTGATGTGAGTGAAATTGAATATGCTTTAGTGGAGGCAAATGGAAAAATTAGTATTCTTCCAAAAAGTGAAAATAAGCCTCTTACTCCGAAAGATATGCAGATAAAAATGCCTAAATCAAGTCTATGTGCGAATGTCATTATTGATGGAAAATTACTTCCTAATAACTTGGAGAATATGGAAAAAGATAAAAAATGGCTTGATAAAGAATTAAAAGTAAAAGGATATAAAAATTATGAGAATATTTTATTAGCAACACTAGATATGCAAGATAAACTTGTTGTATATGAACAAAAGGGTCCTATGCAGGTATGTAACGTTTTAGAATAAAGAAATAAGAAAAGACATTGAAAAAATGCCTTTTTGATTTATTTTTGAACCTTATCAACGATTCCATCTGTGATAAATACAACCTCTTTTTTTCTTTGGTCTAATTTAGCTAGAACTAAAGTTCCCTCTTTATAATTTTCATTTTTTTTAGAATTCTCTAACAAAGAACAAACAAAAATTAAATTTTTTTTCGAGCAATCTTCTATTCTAGCCCATAGATACTCTTTTTCTTTTCCAAACTCATGGAGTAGTTCCACATCATCAATATATTCCTCATGTCTAAAGGCATCAATTTCTGTGACCCTTCTAGATTCTAAAATCGAATTTCTTTGATAAAATATGTCGTACTCTTTTTCGATTTCTGAAGTACCTATAATTTTTTTTATGACAGAATCCTCTATAGGTGTAATATGATAGGTTTGGGTATTCTCGTAAGAAAAAGTAAGATTTTTATTGATGAACTCTTCTTCTAAATATAAGATGCCATTTTCTTCAATAATATTACCAAGTAAACGAAATTGTATACCATCTTCATGAGAAATAAAAGCATAGGTGAGCAAAATCCCTTTCTCATATTTCTGTTTTTTTTTCTTATATATTTTTTTGATTTCTTTTTCATGGTCGAAAACGATCCATTTTCTATCTAAATCTCGAAAATCTGCTTTATTTAACTGCATAACTTACACCTACTTTATGAAAAGAATTTTATATTGTATTTAACTCTATCCTTCCTTTATTGTATTACATTTTTTCTTTACATGCAATATTAAACTATGCTATAATACGTAAAGCCAAAGGAAGTGTAACAATGAAAAAAATAAGAAATATTGCGATTATAGCCCATGTTGATCATGGAAAAACAACAATTGTAGATCAGTTATTAAAACAGTCTGGAACATTTCGAGAAAATGAAAATGTAGAAATAAGAATGATGGATTCTAATGCGATAGAAAAAGAAAGAGGAATTACGATTCTTGCAAAGACAACTGCTATTAATTATAAGGATTATAGAATTAATATATTAGATACTCCGGGGCATGCAGACTTCGGTGGAGAAGTTGAGAGAATCATGAATATGGTAGACGGTGTTTTACTTGTTGTGGATGCTTATGAGGGTACCATGCCACAAACTAGATTTGTACTTAAAAAAGCATTAGAAGCAGGCGTTACGCCTATATTAGTTGTAAATAAGATTGATAAGGATACAGCTCGCCCTAAAGCTGTCGTTGATGAAGTCATTGATTTATTTATTGAACTTGGTGCAGATATTGAACAATTAGATTTTCCAGTCGTGTATATGTCGGCTTTAAATGGGACGAGTTCTCTAGATTCTGCTCTTGAAACTCAAAAAGAAACAATGGATCCTGTATTTGATTTAATAATAGATACAATCCCATCTCCAGATGTGGATGAAGAGGGAAGCCTACAGTTCCAACCAGCCTTACTGGATTATAATGATTTTGTGGGTCGTATTGGAATCGGTGTTGTAAAAAGAGGAAAAATGAAGGTAAATGAACTTGTTTCTTGTATGCGCATTGATGGATCGATTAAACAATTTCGGATTCAAAAAATATTTGGGTTTATTGGATTGAAACGAGTAGAAATTGAAGAAGCTTGTGCAGGGGATATTGTGGCAATTGCAGGACTTCCAGATATTAGTGTTGGGGAGAGTATTTGTGAAGTAGGAAAAGAAGAAGCTCTTCCTCTTCTTCGAATCGATGAACCAACTTTGCAAATGACATTTGGTGTGAATACATCGCCCTTTGTAGGTCGTGAGGGAAAAATTGTAACAGCTCGAAAAATTGAAGAACGTTTATTAAAAGAAACGGAAAGAGATGTATCCTTACGTGTAGAGCCAAATGATAGTGAATCCTTTATTGTATCAGGTAGAGGAGAACTTCATTTGTCTATCTTAATTGAGAATATGCGAAGAGAAGGATTTGAGTTACAAGTATCAAAACCAGCCATTATCAAAAAAGAAATAGATGGTGTTGTTTGTGAACCATTTGAAGATGTTCAAATTGATGTGCCAGAAACGTATGTAGGTTCTGTCATTGAGGCTTTAGGAAATCGTGAAGGAACAATGGAAAATATGACAAACCATGAAAATCAAGTTCGCTTGCTTTATACGATTCCTTCTCGAGGACTGATTGGTTTTTCAACAGAATTTATGACCCTTACGAAAGGGTATGGCATTTTGAACCATACGTTTAAGGAATACCGTAAAATGGCGGGTGCTTCTGTAGGGGAAAGGAAATTGGGTGTCCTTGTTTCCATGGAAAATGGAAAATCAACGGCTTATGCCCTAGGACAATTAGAAGATAGAGGTGTCATGTTTGTAGAACCCGGAACGGATGTATACGAAGGAATGATTGTTGGAGAGCATTCTCATGAGAATGATTTAGCAGTCAATGTTGTTAAGGGAAAAAACCTAACGAATACGAGAAGTTCTAGTAAGGATCATACAGTCGTACTTAAAAGACCACGACAAATGAGTCTTGAATATGCTCTTGATTATATTAATAGTGATGAACTTGTAGAAGTCACACCGCTTAATTTCCGATTACGTAAGAAAATTTTAAATACGCAAGAACGTAAAAAATATGATAGCAGAAAAGCTTAATGGCAAATAAAAAATATCTTAATGCAGATATTTTTTTAATTATCATCATTTTCAAAAAATTTAGAAATATCTACATTTAAAGAAATAGCAATCTTTTCTAATGTATCAATTGAAATTGTTTGAAAAGTAACTGATTCTAGTTTAGCAATAAAACTATCACTTAAGAAATTTTCTTCTGCAAGTTGTCTTTGTGTAATTCCTTTCTGTTTTCGATATTTCTTAATATTTTTGCCAATAATATTATAAATATTTGTTTTCTGTTTCATATACATCTTCACCATTTTCATTTTCTCATGTTCTCTTCAAAACAATATTGGATGCATAGTCTATACCTATTGTGGCATTCTTTTTACTATTTTATGCATAAGTATGCTATAATCCTGAATTTGACAGTTATAAGAAAGCAAAAACTCCCTAAGCCTTATTTTATAAAGGTTTAGAGAGTTTTAATTTACTTAAAAAAGTGCGTACCATGAATACTTAATTTATTGAATCAAAAATTTTTTTAAAATCTTTGTAAGTATTGATTTCATAATCAGTTCTAAAATTAAATAATTCATGTAATTCATCAGTTATATCAGTTCTTATATATTCTGGAATATAACCATCACCTTTAATTTCTAATACATTCATATCTCTTAAAGTTTTTAAAATTTGTGAAGAGGTAAATTTATAGTTTAATTTCTTTTCTAATAATCTATAAATAAACAAAGAAATAAAGCAAGTCATAAAATGAGCTTTAATACGGTCTTCTCTAGATAGATTAACTGGTCTAGCAAGAAAGTCAGATTTCATAATTCTAAATGATTCCTCGATTTCCCATCTGCCTTTAACTATTTTTAATATTTGACTAATATCTCCAATTAAATTGGTAGTTAATGCGTAATAACCATCATATTTTTCTTCCTCTTTGATCATATCTTCATTAATAGAATAAGAAGTATTTTCAGCAATTTCACCATTATTAGTAGAATTAATACTATCAATAAATCTTCTATAATCATTTTGGTTTTTACCTTTTCTAGTGACATTGTTAGTTTCAATAGATTTTTTAGCTCTTTCAATTTGAGAATTTCTAATGTTTCTGTTGTAGTCAAAATATTTAAAAGAGAAAGTAACAATTAAATCTTGTTTAACAGATTTAGTTTCAGTTTGGATAACTTTGTAAAATAAAGTATCATAGTATTTTTCTTTTAAAGAATCATTGTTCATGATATCCTCTAAATTATAAACATGTTTTAAATTGTTTAAGATTCGCCAATCATTTTTATCAAACACTTGTGTTTTATATTCATCCTTCAATTTCTTTAAAGATTGGGTAATAACAAACCCGCGATTATCTTTAACATTAAACTTCTTTATTTCATCAGAAGCAAGACCAGAATCAGTACATAAAATCATTTTAGTATCATCTAATTTAAAATTGTTAATAATTTTATTTTCTTCTGGAATTAAAGTTTTTTGTTCGTTTTGATTACCTGGATAAATATTACAAGAAAGTGGAATCCCATCTCCATCCATAAATAACCCCATACCAACGATAGGATTAGGTCTATGTTCTTTTGAAATACCATATCTTCTTAAATCATCTTCATCATCAATATCAAAGAAATAATTAGTACAATCATAATAAATAACACTAGAATTTCTTTTAATTATGTTTTTACTATTATTGAATAATTGTTCTTGAATATAATCCATGTTTTCAGCAATATAGTTTAAAGCTCTATATTCATCATGAAGTTTAAATTTAGGCTGTTCAATAAAATTTTGACATTGTTTAAAAGTTTCTAACTTAGAAGAAGGATAGATAATTCTGGCATAAACTAAATAAGATAAAATTTCATTTAAATCAAATTGAAATTTATATTTACTTTGAATTTCATTACAAACGTCGTTCAAATTTAATTGATTATATAGTTTTTGTAAGAATAAATATCCAACATTAAAAGATATTTTATTATTCATAGGAATAATTTTTTTATTATTCTTTTTGATAATGATGGTTTCACTTTTAGAATGTTCTTCATTATATTGCTTCACATAATCTTTAAGCCAAACCATATAATCAGTATTACCAGCCATAATTTTAATATCTTCAAGATTACCAATACGTTTCACTATTTTAGTAGATCTTTTGCCATTCTTTGTATAATCCTTAATAATATAAAATAAAGTAGTATTTTTAGATTTAGAAATTTTAAGCCTCATATTATTACACCTATCTATATCATATATTAACATTATACAATACTCC
>CATOJL010000020.1 GCA_951800155.1 uncultured Bacilli bacterium
AAAATAAATTTTTCTACATTTTTATTTTCAATTACTCTTATTATAACATGTCAAAACAAAAAAGTAAGCCTCTTCCCCTTACTTTACATATATAAATTATGTATTTCTATCCATTTTTAATCCTCTGGCTCACCAGAAGTCAAATTAATATCATATACATGTCCAGGCTTTCTTTTACTTGTAGGTGGTGGTTTTAAACAATTTTCTCCATAATGGCGAATCAAATAATCTTTCGCATCATTGGCAACAGGAAGCATGATATCTTCAAAAGGAACTAAAACAACAGGAAATATTTTATCTTTTTCATAACGTAGTGGATTTAAGGGACTTCGATAAGTCCATGTTAAATCATCTCCTATATATTTCGAATGTTTATTGAGCTTTCCATATAATTTTGCATGAAAACGATATAAATGTTTTAAGGGAATGGGATTGATTTTCAAATTTTCAAAAAAAATAATTACAGGCATTAAAAGACTATTACATAAACGAAGAGGTAAATCAAAAAAGGTTGTTTTTGCCATATAATCATAAATAAATACATCAATAAAGATTCCATCACAATCCGTACAACGATTGGGAAGAAGTTTATTCACTTCTTTTATGTATGTATTCTTTTTTCGTATTTTCATATATGGCCAAGTAACGTCATACTTTCTATTTTTTTCAAAACAGTGAAATGTATATTTTTCCTTATCTAAATCTTTCTCTAATGCTTTTATAAATTTGTTATATTCCTCTCGCATCATAGCTATATCAAAATCATCATCCCATGGAATAAATCCTTTATGGCGAATGGCTCCTAAAGTAGATCCACCCGTTAAGCAATAGGTAATATTATTCTTTCTGCAGATGGCATCAATATCCTTTACCATATTCATTAAAGCCAGTTGCACATCTCTTACCATAATTTTAGTACCATCTTTTTTTTCTTTTAATAAGAAATCTCCAAAATCTTCACGCGGATACATATCTCCCCTCCATTATTATTCACTATCAACTGCTAAAAGAGCTTCAAATATTTCTATATCAATTGGATTTGTTATTTTCATATTTCTCTCAGAACCAATAGAAAAATGAATCGTTTCCCCTAATAACATCATCAAATCACAAGTAGCAACAGTTTGTGTAATATTTCTTTTTTTAGCTTCTTCATGAGCCCATAACAATTTTTTTAAAGAAAAAGCATGCGGTGTTTGTGTACGTTTTAATTCATCACGATTTAAAAAAGTATTCGCATCGCACTGGTTATCTGTCTTAACTATGACCTCATTACAAGAAATTACAGCAACTGCATTTCCTTTTTCACGACAAGTGACAATGGCATCCGAAATAATCTCTTCCGTAATCAATGCTCTGTTTCCATCATGAATTAAAACGGTATCTTCACCTGAACAGGTTTTCGCAAGTTCATCAAGCGCCAATTTAATGGATTCTTGCCCATTATCTCCTCCAGGAATAATCCATTTTACTTTTGAGATATGATATTGCTTTACATAAGCCGTCATAATTTGTTCCCAGCCCTTTAAACAGGGAATAATAATAGAATCTATATTAGGATGTCTTTCAAATGCTTCTAATGTATAAATAATTAATGGTTTATTTTTTATTGGCATAAATTGCTTAGGAATTTCTTGATGCATCCTAGATCCTTTTCCAGCTGCGGTAACAAGCGCTATATTCACTTTATCACATCCTTTTAATCATTATAACAAATTGTTAAAAAAAAAGTAAGTATTTTTCTACTTACTTTACAAAAGGAATCAATCCCATATGACGTGCATATTTTACTTGTCTAGCAATATATCTTTGGTGTTCTGCACATGCTCCTGTAATTCTTCTTGGTAAGATTTTACCTCTATCTGCGCTGATATATTTTCGAATAATTTCAACATCTTTATAATTTACTGGCTTACCAGCACACATTTGACATATTTTTTTCTTTCTTTTAAATTCAGCCATGTTCATCCTCCTTATCTTTATTAATCTAGGAAATTATCATCGATAGAAACACTATCTCCAAAATCTGCAAATGGATCATTGTCTACATTTACACTTGGCGTATTCCCACTTTGGTAATCATAAGGACTAACATTATCTGCATAATCATTATTTGTATTATATGCATTGTTTTGTCTTTGCGCCTTTGATTCCAAAAATTCAACAGAATCAGCTACCACATCTGTAGTGTAACGCTTATTTCCATCCTTGTCATCATAACTTCCTGTTTGTATTCTTCCTTCGACAGATACTAAACTTCCTTTATCTAGATAATTACAAACATTTTCCGCTTGCTTTCTCCAAATCACAGTACTAATAAAATCTGTTTCCCTTTCTCCATTTGCATTTGAAAATGTTCGATTTACTGCTACAGTAAAACGGGCAAATGGAACATTTGAACTTGTATAACGAAGTTCTGGTTTTGCAGTTAACCGACCAATTAACATAACTCGGTTCATAAAAATACCTCTCTTTTATTTTTCTAGTTTAATAATCAAATGACGAATTACATCAGAACTAATACGCGCTAAACGATCAAATTCTGAAATTGCTTTATCATCTATAGCTTCGATTTCTAAAAGAAAATAGTAACCACTTTTAAATTTTTTGATTTCATAAGCTAGTTCTTTTTGTCCTAGATCTTTCGATTCAATAATCTTTGCCCCATTTGAAGTTAAAGTATTTGAAAAGTTTTGCGAAACTTTTTTTACTTCATCTTCACTTAGGGTAGGTCTAACGATAAACATGATTTCATAATTTTTCATTTCTATACCTCCTTTTGGTCTACTGGCTTATATAAATAAGCAAGGAGTAAATACATACTCAAGCATGATTATAACAAAAAAGATTTTTGATGTAAAGTCCTTTTGTATAGTTACAGCATCCATTACTGTATTTTCTATTCGATAATCTAAAAAGAAGAAGAACACCATCTTCTTAGTTACCATTTCTTACGTAGCTTTTTTGCTTCCTTTCTGTTTTTGATTCATTTATTTTTTTACTACCATATTTCCAGAAAGAAAAGTTTTGGCTATGACTTACATTTCTGTATAATTGCGCTATATTTTTACACCCTAATTCTTTATTATACAATTCAGTTAGTTTTTTTAAAACTTCCTCTACATTTTCTCCACGAATAACTTGTATATGTAGATCATTTTGTTTCATAAGAAGTTCCATATCATAAACAATTTTTTGTGCCCCTAATTTCTGCTTTTTTAAAGGTAAGAGTGTGATTTGATAAATAGAAGATACTACCATTTGTAATTGTGTTTCTATTTCATAAGTAAAGAGGTCAACTGAAATATTTCTTTCTAATTTTGTTGGTCTTGTTCTATAATTATCTACAATATCCTGTGCAATTGGCAAAGATTGCATAAGTATACTATGTCTAAGTTCACTATAAGAATATACTAAATCTAAATATTTTTTAATTACCTTTCCTCGAATTTCAGAAGAAATGTGATTAAACATTCTTAGCATAGACTTTGGCACCTGAGCAAACGCTTCCTCTAAATAGGATCCTTTTTTTCTCACAATTTTTTCTTTGTTTTTTGACTGTAAGGACAAAGATTGCTCTCTTATCTGTTGAATAACTGTTTCTATTTCCTTTTGAATAGCACATAGTCTATTTTCATAAAGAGAAAAAGTAGAAAAAATGTTATTATGCTTTTGCAATAGTACACCTTTTTCTGTTCTTATATTCTCTAAAATTTTTTTCTCACGTGTCACTTTCTCTGCCTGTTCTTCCAATTGAAGTATTATAGTAGAAAGATGTTTCATTTCCTCTAAACTATAAATATCTATCGTAGAAATTCTTTCTTGTATTTTCTTCAATTCTTCTTTTAGCTTCGCTTCTTTCACCTGTAACCGAAACATAAATTGATATTCTCTATCCATTAGAATAGCTTTCTCATTTCTTAAAAGCCTTATATCATCTAACGCAACATTTTCACCAACAACACCAATATTTAAAGTTTTGATTAATTCATTATATTTATATAATAGATTGATTAGTTCTTCATATTCTATTTTTTCTTCTTTAGAAAGAAAATCAATTAAAAAAACACTATGAAATCCATCTAATTTTTCTACATTTTTTCCATATCTTTCCATGAAATCCTCCATTCCCGAGGAATCATTATAATATAAAAGTTAGTTCCTGTAAATAGGTATTAGAAAAACTGGATAAAGTTTTCTTATTTGTGAACAACTACTTCTTCTTTTTGGCACGCCTGTTCTTTTTGATAAGTAGCAATTATTTTAGTAATCTCTTCATATAAATTCGTAGTAATAACCTTCTTTGTTGCTATTTTATGAATCTCTCTTATAATTTCCATTGGTACATCAAATCCAAGCATCAAATTTTCCATAATACTTCTATCGTTTTTATCTGTATACTGTATCTGTTCATTTTCAGGCATGTTTTGATTATACAACTGTATAAATTGTCTAAAAGGGGAAATGACTTTTCTACCTTTCTCTGTTTTTTCCGTATAAAAGGCAACAATTTTTTCGGCATTATGTGCACTAACATTTGCTAGATAACTTTCATCAAAAGCTCCTTTTAATAAACCATTCGTTTGCATACTAAACTGCATCATAGAAAACAAATTTGTTCTTACCTCACATATAAATGCATCATGTTTTAATTCATAAAACTCCCGACTGGATAGAAGTAATTTCCCATTGTACCACCAGCCTAAAAAAAGGGAGTCCTGCATACAAGCATCTACAGAACAAGATTGGACAATAGAATCTACCTTTTTTTGTTCTACTATATGACCCAATTCATGGAATAATACTTCTATATATTCTCGATTACACACTATATTGCGTGCTACTTGATTCATATCTTGTAACTTCTGAAATGCACAATTAAATACAGACAATATATGACCATAACAAATTGTCAATTTTTTGGTTGAAGCTCTGTAAGAACCTCTTTTTAAAACATTTTCTTCCATACTTATATAAATATCTTGTACGTAATCATCCAAATCTAATTGTTTTATCATATATAAAGTATACATCTTTAGCATGAATGTGTTTAAAAGAATATTCTTACCCATTACATTTTTTATTAAATCTATACCCTTTTGTAAAACAGGATTATTTATATCCATTTCTTTTCCATTATTGGTAACTGTAATTACATATTCATCAATCACAGATAGTACATCTTCACTATAGATTTCCTGTTCTTTCACCAAAGAATTTACATCTTCACCAATTTGATTTAAAAGTGTAAAATCTTTATCTTTCTCTTCTTCATAGAAATATAACTTTGCAGATAATAAAAAGCTTTGTAAAATAGTTCCTTTATTTTCTTTTTCAATTTCTATATATTTTTTAAATGTTTCTGTTTCTAATAAAAGGAGTCCACATTCTGGCTCATACATATTTTGAATCAAAAATACAAGTTCTGTATAAGATAGTTCACTTATCCTAGGTATATAATACTTTTTAAATGTTTCTTTATCTGTAAGAAACATTAATGGGTATACCCATTCGTGGTTTGGAAGAGAACGCATTCTATCTGCACATGTACCTACAAGTAATTCTTTATAAGCAAAATCAATGGTATCATCTTTCATGATTTGAATGATTTCCATATCACTTAGCGTATTAAAAAGGCTTATATTTTTTTCTACTTCTTCCATAGCCACATTGTTTTTAAGCATCACATAAAAGTCCATTTCTCATCCTCCCTTTGACTCTATTTATACATTGAACCTAAAAAGACAAATATCTCCATCTTGCATAACATATTCTTTTCCTTCTAAACGAAGTTTTCCTGCCTCTTTTACTGCCTTATCAGTCCCACAAGACTCTAAATCTATAAAACTTGTCACTTCGGCCTTGATAAATCCTCTCTCAAAATCAGAATGAATAATTCCCGCACATGCAGGAGCTTTCATTCCTTTTTTAAATGTCCAAGCTTTACATTCATCAGAACCAGCTGTAAAGAAAGTAGAGAGTCCTAATAAATCATAGGTAGCATGAATTAATTGATCCAATCCACTTTCTTTGATTCCTAAATCCTGTAAAAATAATAACTTATCTTCCTCATTCAGTTCACTTAATTCAGATTCAATTTTCGCACAAACAGGGACAACGAAAGACCCTTCTTCTTTTGCGTACGCTTTCACTTTCTCCACATATGCATTTCCATTCGTAAGCAAGTCTTCCTCACTTACATTTGCCATATAAATAATAGGTTTTATTGTTAGAAAATGAAAATTCCGAATGGTTTTTTCTTCCTCTTCCGAAAGTTCCATCTTTCTTAGTGGAATATTTTTCTCCAACAGTTCTTTTGCCTTTTGTAATAGTTCTACTTCTAGTTTAGCTTCCTTATCCTTTGACATAGCTGCCTTTTTGCCGACTTTATTCAAACGATTATTTACTACTTCTAGATCGGCTAACATTAACTCAACATTGATAATTTCTATATCACGAATGGGATCAACATCCCCTTCTACATGAATAATATTAGGATCACGAAAACAGCGAACAACTTCTACAATCGCATCTACTTCACGAATGTGAGATAAAAATTGATTTCCTAAACCTTCTCCTAAAGATGCCCCTTTCACTAATCCAGCTATATCTGTAAATTCATAAGAAGTAGGTACTACACGTTTTGGCATATAAAGTTTTTCTAGAAATTCCAGCCTCTTATCAGGAACAACTACGACACCAACGTTTGGATCAATCGTTGCAAAAGGGTAGTTGGCTGCTAAAATATTTTTCTTTGTAATTGCATTAAATAGTGTCGACTTCCCTACATTGGGTAATCCGACAATTCCTGCTGTTAAACTCATATCGTCCCTCCATTTTTTCTAATATTTTTTCTATTTCCATGTGATTTTTAAAGATATTTTTTCTTTTAAAAATGTTCCTATGGGCGCTATATAGGCAAGCAAATTACCAAGAAGTAATACATAAAGTACACTTCCCCATGAAAACATTTCTTTATAAATGGAACAATCTGTATAAATCGTTGATTTATTGAATAATAAATACCCCAATAAAATAGAAATAACAAATACAGGTAATATAGATGCCTTCGTCTCTTTGAAAAGTAATAAAAGAAAAGCAAATATATCTAGAATAAGAATATATTTTCCTTCATATCTAAAAAAAGCAAATGACTTATTATAGTCAATTGTCTTTTTTGAAATCTCTATTATTGGTAAAAAATTACCAATAACCAAAAGGAAGATTCCTATCATACTTAGAATGATCATTTTTTGTTTTAAATAATTTTTATCTATCATAAAACCACCCTACAACGCTATATATGTTCCCATTCCTATTGGAAAACCAATTAAGAACCATAGACATATAAACAAAATCCAATATAGTGAAATAAGAAGAATTGTTGGCAACATGATTTTAAGAACTCCTCCTATTGTAATTTGTTTTCTCTCATCTGTATTATATTTTTGTAAAAAAGCAAGCATCATAATGAAATAAGCAAATATAGGGGAAAATACTTTTCCAACAGAATCAGCAATTTGAAAGATAAATTGTGTAAAATTAGGCGCTATATTGGCACGCATAAATAAGGGTACAAGAACAGGAGAAGCAATTTGCCATTTCGTTTGTGTATTTGGAATAAGTAGACTCATGATGACAATTCCTATAAACATAACTACTATGAGTAAAATTCCTGAGAATTGTAATTTACTCAAAAAAGCAATTAAATTTGAAGCGACAACAACGTTTATATTTGTCCAATCTAAAATAGCAAATAACTCAGCTGTAAAGAAAAATAAAACAAATAGTAATCCTACATTTTCAAAATCTTTTGATAATCCTAAACTATATGCATTACTATTTTTAATATTTCCAGATATTTTTCCATAAATAAACCCACAAATCATTAAAACGGCCGAAATAACAATGACAATTCCTTCTTTAAATGGAGCATGATCTCCAAATAATTTGGCAATATATGTCGTAGCATTTTTATCAAGTAAAATTCCTGCACCTGGTAGTTGAATATCCAAAATCATATAAATAACAAGAAGTAAGAATAAAAAACCTGCAAATAAAGCACATAGAAAACCTTTTTTTGAATCATGAAATTCTAATTCCTCTACTTTTGCTTTTAGTGGAAATTTAGGAAGTAAAAAGCGGACAATGGTTGCATATAGTAAAAAAGAGATGCAGATAAAAGATACAATTTTTATATAAAATGTTGAAGTAAGAGAATAAACAAAATCTGGATCTACATCAACTCTTGCTGCTGTTTGTGTTAAAAGTCCTAAACTATAATCATTATAATTTAATACAATTCCTGTCCCAAATCCAAGTGTGAAAGACAAATAGGCAATAATAATTCCAAGAAGGGGATTTCTATCTAAACATTTATATAAAACTCCAACAAATGGAATTAAAAAGGCATAGCTATATTCCCCAAAAATCGTACTAAGTAGAGAAATAAAAATTGTCAAATAAATGATAATTCCAAATTTAACACGTTTTAATGGTTTAAATAAAATATTAAAAAAACCGCTTTTCTCAACAATTCCTATTCCTATTAAAGAAATAATTAAAAGAGCCAAAGGTTCAAAATTTCTCAAATTTGTAACAATATCTCCTGCTAGAAAACGAATACCTGCTGTACTAATAATATTTCTTACTTTAACTACTGTATCTGCTAAAATTCCATTACTAATAATTGTTTGGTACCCTTGAAAACCTATTTTATTTAAAATAAAGCTTAAAATACATAGAATAATAATAAAACCAATCAGCGTTGAAACAGGTCCCCTTACATTTTTATCCTTTTTATTCAATTTTTTCATAACAACCTCCTAATAGGTTAAAATTTTCTTCACTTTTTTATTAAATTCAATACGGGGAAGCATAACACTCCTACCACAATTTATGCATTTAATTTTTATATCTGCCCCTACACGTGTTATTTCCCATTCGTTTGTTCCACATGGATGCTGTTTTTTCATCATCACAATACTTCCAACACGATACTCAAGCATGATGAATCACCACCTGACTATAAGGAATTTCTATATTTTGCTCATCAAATAGTTTTTTTACTTCTTTAAGTAATAAACGCTCTATTTCATGGTGTTTCATAGCTTTCACCTCTGCTGTAATTCGAAAATTAATACTTGAATTATCAAAGGCTGTCATTCCTAAGCAAACAATACTTCCTGTAATTAAAGAATTTTCTTTTTTCATTCGTTTACATAATTCATCAAGAATCTGTTGCACTTTATCTATATCTTCATTATAAGAAACAGGAATATTTACGATAGCTAGTGACATTTCCAAACTATGATTGATAACTTCCATAATGTTTCGATTTGCAATAATTTTTATCTCTCCTGTATAAGACTTGATTCGCGTTGTTCGAAGTCCAAGAGATAAAACTTCTCCTTTAAAATCCCCAATAGAAACGACATCCCCCACTGCATACTGATTTTCTAATATAATACACATTCCTGATAAAATGTCTTTCAGCGTATCTTGGAGCGCTAAACCACCAACGACTCCAACGACTCCTAAAGAAGTTAAAATTCCACTTGTAGATATTCCATAAACTTCTAAAATCATGAGAATAGAAACCGTAATTAACAAATATTTTACAATATTATTGACAACACTTAAAATAGTTTTACTCTTTCTCTCATCTAATATACTTTTTTTTACACAAAATAATCTCTTTGTGATTTTTGTTAGGATTTGATAAAGAAAAAAAGCTCCTATTACAATAAAAATAGGTCCTAAAATTTCTTTTTTAAAAAAAGGAGTAAAGAATTCTTGTATTTGTTCTAACATAAATTACTCCTTTACATCTAAAACTTCTAAAATACGATTTAAATCCGCTGTACTTGTAAATGTGATTTCAATTTTTTTCTCACCTATTTTTACTTTTGTATCTAGTTTATCTCGAAGTAAATTCTCAGCATATTTATATTCAGAAAACTCTCTTTTCTCTTTTCGAACAATTTTATTTCTTTTTTCCATTTCTGGATTATCACCAAGTGTTTCTACCTCGCGAACACTTAGTCCTTCCATAACAATCTTATCTGCCATCTCTCGAATCTGATTATTGTCCTCTAATTTACTAAGCATTCTCGCATGTCCCATTGTTAATTTATTCTCTGTTACCAGCTCTTTTACTTCCTCAGGAAGACGGAGTAACCCTAGCATATTGGTAACATGACTTCTACTTTTTCCGACTTTTTTTGCCAACTCCTCTTGTGTTAGTCCTAAACGTTCCTGTAAGGTTCTGTAAGCCATTGCCTCTTCGATAGCATTCAAATCTTCTCTTTGCAAATTTTCAAGAAGAGCAATTTCCATCATTTCTTCATCACTAAAGTCACGAACAATAGCAGGAATGGTACTTTTGCCAGCCATTTTAGAAGCTCTAAATCTTCTTTCACCAGCAATAATCTCATATCCTTTGATACTTCGTTTTACAATAATTGGTTGAAATACACCATGTTCTTCTATAGAATCAGCTAATTCTCTTAAAGCCTCTTCATCAAAAGTTTTTCTTGGTTGGTATGGATTTGGGCGTAGCTCATCAATTGGAATTTCTAAAATTTCCTCTTTTGGCGTCGTTTCATAAACGGACTTCTCAAAAGATTCTAAATCCAAATTTTCTGTATTAAACAATTGCTCTAACCCTCTACCTAGTGCTCTTTTTTTATTTTCCATTTCTCTCAATCACTTCTTTCGCTAAATTTAAATAAGCTAGGGTTCCTCTACTTGTTGCATCATAGGCTATTATTGGTTTTCCATGACTTGGAGATTCTGATAATTTTACAAGTCTAGGAATAATTGTATCATAAACCCTCTCTTTAAAATAACTTTTAATGTCTTCTACTACCTCTAGTCCTAAGTTTGTTCTCGCATCTAGCATAGTAAGGAGAACCCCTTCAATATCTAAGTTAGGATTCAAATCTTTTTGTGCTAACATAATTGTACTTAAAAGTTGCATGATTCCTTCCAAAGCAAAGAATTCACATTGCACAGGAATGATAACTGAATCTGCAGCTGTTAATGCATTTTTAGTTAGTATTCCTAAAGAGGGTGGACAATCAATAATAACATAATCATATCTTTCTCTAGCCTCTGCCATTGGCTCTTTTAAACGGGCTCCCGTTAAAAAATTTGGTTCATGTTTAGCAATTTCCATTAATTCATAATCAATTCCCGCTAAATTAATCGTTGCTGGAATGACAGATAAGTTCTTAAATTTTGTTTTTATAATGGTATCCTGTAAAGTTGTATCTCCTCGCATTAAATTATATACACTCAATTCATAATCTGTTTTTCCTATCCCAACCCCTGTTGTAGAATTTCCTTGCGGATCTAAATCTACCAATAAAACTTTTTTCTTTAATGCTCCTAACGAAGCGGCTAAATTTATACAAGAAGTTGTTTTTCCAACTCCACCTTTTTGATTAACCATCGCTATGACTTTTCCCATAATTCACCACCCAGTATCACTATAACTCTATTTCATTTTATCATAATCTTAGGTATAAATCTATCATTTCCTAAAAAATTCACAAGAAAAAAAGTTGCTTTCAAAACAACTTTTTATTTTACTCTTTCTATGTTTGTAAAGATATAATGACTTCCCTCTTGTGTAAAAGTATATCTATATTGAGAAAATTCATCTGGATGTTCTTTTACATACTGTGTTGTTTCCTGAGAGGATTTCCCTAAAAAATCACCCTTGCTTTTTTCTTTTAGTTCTAAAGAATTGTATAAATTGACTTCTTTTAAATCATAAACCCATTGATCATCTTCATAATAATCTAAGGTCAGTTTATCTTTACTATTTTTTGGAACTTCTTCGCGTACACCTACTGCTTCATATATATAAATCTTATCATCCAATTTTGTTGCTTTAAAAGGAACATTTTCTACATAGTAGGCAAAGTCTTGATTAGGTACATTTATATCCGCATAATAAGCACCTGCTGACTCTGGACTTATAGCAATATCTTTATAAACCCAATATGGAGTCGTTTCATTCTTATAATTAAAGTTTTTTCCAAATAAAGTTTTCATTGTTTCTTTGACTATATCATCAGAAACAAATTTACAATCTGTCCCTACTTTATTTATAGTGCCAGTTGGACAAAGTAATTTATCATTTCCAATATCCATATCATTGGTATGCAATCTAGCATGAGCAAGCGCTACATCCAAAAACCAAGTATTTTCTAAATCTTTAAAGCTAAAATCCGCGTTTCTAAATTGCCATTTATCATTTTTATAAACTAAATAAGGTCCTGATGCATAGGAGTAAGAATACATTAAATTTGAAATTAAATCTCTATAATCTTCTAAACTCACTTCTATTTCTTTAGGCTTTTCTGATTCATTTTCTTTCCCATTTTCTATATTTTCCCTTTTTTGCCCATCATAATATTGAAATCCAATAAAACCTGTAAATACCCCCATTAAAAACAATCCTATACATATTGCTATTAGAACTCCTTTATTCATACGATTTTCTCCTACTTTCGTTATTATTTATTACATTTCTATAGTAGCATTCCTGATGAAAAAAGTAAACCTATTCTTTTCAAAATGTAAATGTATTGACACCTTTGCATTGCAAGCATTTGTATACTTTTTTTATTACTTGAAAAGTTTTTCTATATTATTTCAAAAAATCTATCAAATCCATTGTATTTCCTTATTTTTTCTAACTTTCTATTATTGTGTATTTTTTACAATAATAGGGTGATTTTATAAAAAGGAATGAACCTTTCTCCTTTTGAT
>CATOJL010000021.1 GCA_951800155.1 uncultured Bacilli bacterium
GATTAATATCTATATCCTCATTTGAAGATGCAATATTCATCTTGTATAAATCAAATAGCTCCCTTTCTTCCTCATTCATTTCTTTTAATTCGTGTTCTTCTAAATATTCTAAATCTTCCAATTTTACATCTTTATTATAATCAACCAATACATCTCCACTGATATTCTCCACATTTTGCTCTTCCAAATAATTATAATAACGATCTTCCAAACGATCTAAAGCGGTATTCATAGCTACATAAATACCAGTTGATAGAGTAATGAGTAGAATAATTCCAAACATTTGAATCTTTTTTCTTTTTAAACCTTTGAAAGCATTTCGAAATAATAAACCCATTATGCCCACCTCAAATCTTCTGCTTTTTTCACTTTTTTATTTTTTGTCATTTCTATTAATTTCCCACTATTCATACGAATGACTGTATTGGCCATATCGGCAATGGATGGATTATGGGTAACAATGATCATAGTGGTTTTATATACTTTATTCATTTGCTGAAGTAATTTTAATATATTTTTCCCCATTTCTTCATCCAAAGCTCCCGTTGGTTCATCACAAAATAATACAGCAGGATTTTTCACAAGTGCACGCGCGATGGCGACTCTCTGCATTTGGCCTCCACTTAGTTGATAAGGATATTTGTTTTTATGATCCTTTAGTCCAACCGCATCTAGCACCTCATCAATATCCAATGGATCAGTAGATAAATGGCTCCCCATTTCCACATTTTCCTTAATTGTTAAATTAGAAATCAAATTATAACTTTGAAAAATAAACCCTAAATGCTCTCTTCGATAAGCAGTTAATTCCTCCATATTCATTTTATCAAGTCGTTTTCCATCATAAGTTATTTTTCCTTTTGATGGTGTGTCAATTCCTGATAGTAAATTCAACATTGTTGACTTTCCACTTCCACTTGGTCCTAAAATGACAATCACTTCCCCTTTGTCTAGTTCTAGTGAAACATCACTTAAAGCATGGTTAGAGCCACTTGCTGACTTATAAGTTTTTACTATACCCTCTAATTTATATAACATGCTCTCCTCCTTCTTAAAACATTCTTCTACTATTCTACACTCTTCCAAAAATTAGTCAAGTAAACCTATTCCAATTTTACACATTATAACAATACCAATCGTATGTTTTTGCCTATTAAAAAAGAATATTTCTGTATATATTCTTTTTAATTTTTTCTTTTTATGTACTGATTCAAAGAGTTAAGTACATCCTTTTTTGTCATAATCTCATAGGAATGTATCTCTTTTAATGGAATATTGGTAATACGGGAAATCTTCTCATCTGTAAGAGAGGGACACTTTCTTTGTACTAGTTTTAAATAAATTAATTCTTGTTCGATTTCTGTTACAGTATCCATAAGGGTTTTATAAGGCTCTACCTGTAATACTTCCTCTACAACATCAAAATGTTTTTCTAAAACAGACTGTATCGACATAAAATCCATCTCTTCATAGTTTTCTTCCTGACTGCCCCTACTCTCTTCAAAAAAGAACTTTTTCTTTCTCTCCTTTAAGATATCTTCCACAATTTTAACTAAATGAGAATATCTCGGTCCTTCTAAAACAGATAATTTCACATGACTCTTCTCTTGCTTTAAAGCAGGACCATAAAGCTTCTCACCAGCTTGATAGTATTTCATATCTTTTGGTATAGACTCTAAAATGATAGGTAATTCCTTTTCTATCCATTCCCTTTCTTCTATAGGTGTATCATAAGTAGTAAATACATCTTTAAAATAATTTGGTCTTATTTTTTCTACTTTTCGTTTTTCTAAATATTGACGTATTGCAGAAACAAATACTTTTAAATCATCTTTCTCTTTTTGCACAAGTACCACTTGTTTTCTTTCTTCTTCTAAATTTTTTCCAAATAGTTTTTGCGCAACTTGATATCCACTATGATCTGAAGAAATGTATGTATCTATAAAGTAACGAACTCTTTTCTTTATTTCCTCTTGCTCAAAAATAGATATCTCCTTTTGAGCAAAATACTCCATAAATGTATAAAATTTTCTTCCATCTTTCTTATTCACATCTTTCAATTTCATAAAAGAATCTGTTGGCAGTTTTTCTTTTACATAGGCTTTTGCAAGAAAAAGTAAATTCTTTTGTTCTAAAGAAAGACGGGACACTAGCGCATATTTATCTTCATCAAATAACGCCATGAATCCATTGTATTGTTCTGGATACTCCTCTTGATAACTTTTTAAAATAATATGAAATTGTTCTAAGTTCTCTTGTGTCTTTTCTTCTTCTGTATAAAAATAATCGTACATTGTTGTTTTATTTGTAAGCATTTGTCGAAGAAAATACAATAAACTTTTATAATGAGAACTTTGTGAAGGAGTCAAGGAAACTTTTTTTCTTGGTTCATCTAATTGATCCCCAAAGAGTAACTGTGCAGCCACATAACCTTCTGTATTCTGTTGTAAAGAAAGCAGTGCCTTTACTCTTTTTCTTACCCATTGCGCTGTAACTTCATCTAAATCTTTTATAAAAACATCCCAAAAATAAACTTCTTGTTTTGGTTGTTGGTTCTTTATCCTTTCCAATTGTTTTTCTAAAAAATGAATAAAAGTACGTATTTTATTACAATAAGTCACTGGAATATTTGTTTTGTTTGCTTGGTTTTTTAATCCTTCTCCATAAATTTTTTCTAATCGACCATAAGTTTCTTTTGCATGCGTTGCTTGTAGTGTCAAACAGGTTTGCCAAGCCTCTTCGCTTACATTCTCTAAATCAAAATGATCTTTAAAATAATCTGCAAAGGGAAATTGGATTTCTTTTTTCATTTCCTCTAGTACTGTATAAACAAACTTTTCAATTGCCTTTTCTTGTGCCTTTGTAAGAGCTACTTCCTTTTTTGTTTCATCAAAATTTTCCCCATAAATTGTTTGCAATAGCATATAAACAGGTACATTTTTCCTTTTATTTTGAAGAATATTTTCAACAGGAATACAATCTTGATTCTCTTCCGTTTGAAATAACTCTAAAAAAGTATTTGGCAAATAGCTACCATTTAAATTCTTTCTCGTTTCTAATAATCTTCGAATACATCTAATTTCATATTGTATAATAGAGATTTTCTCCTTATTCATTGTTTTCAAATGCAATGCTTCTTCTAAATTTTTTCCATAAATTTCTGTGAATAGAGCAAATGCATTAGGCGCTTTACTTTTACGATAAGAAAGAACCTGTCCTAAATAAAATTCTGTATAAGATATATCACTAAAATTATCCAAAAAATATTTTTTAAAAGAAACAGTCATGATTTCATCAAGCTCTTTCACCTTGTGTTTTACAAAAGAAACAATGTTGCTTTTATCCGTATAAGTAAGAGATACTTCTTTTCGAATTTCATTAAATGATTCTCCATAAATTTTTTGTAAGAGTTGACAAACGCTCATACTTTTATCTATTCGTACAATCACATCCTCTAGGGTAAGCATACCTCTATTTTCTTCTGTTTGGAATAATTCTAAAAAAGTTTCTGGCAAAAAGTGAGCATTTAAAAATTTTTTAGATTGTAATAATCCACGAATCGTTTCAATTTCCTTTTCTATAATAGAAGCTTTCGAATTGGATGCATAAGTAATGCTTTTCTTTCCATCTAACTCTTTTCCATAAATTTCTGTTAATAACATAAACTTATGGGGCGCTACAGCTTTTCGGTAGGAAATTACTTGATTGAAATAGAAATCCGTATAAACACAATCTGAAAAGTTCTCTTTAAAAGAAGTAGCCACTTGTAGTTCTTTTTTCCTTTTTGAAATATTCTTATTTTCTTTCTGTTTCTTCTCTTGTTTTTTCATTTTTCTATTATCCTCTTTTAATTTTTTCTCATTTTCTTTCACCTGAGCAATTAGTATTGGTAATTTCTCCTGTATTTGAAGCAATCTTTTATTATACTCTATTTCATTTAAAGCAAGGAGTTGCAACAACTCCCCCTTCGTCATACCATTGTTTCCAATTTTATATGTATACTTGTAGAGAATTCTATCATCGCCATCTTCTAATAGTTCAACAGCTGCCTCTAATGTTTTCCTATCTAAATGATATTCTTTTAAAATAGCATTTCGTGTTTGAAAAACAAGTGTTGTTTCTTTTCTATCTTCCTTTAAAACATTTTTTACCATTTGTGCTATTTGATCTTCGCTTTTATGCATAAATCGTCTCTGGATAGACTGTGTGCTTTCACCACGATTCACTAAAATTTCAATACATTGTAATCTTTCTTCAAAAATTTTTACAATAGATTGCAAACGGCTCCGCTCCTTATAGGATAAATCGCAAACGGCTCCTACACCATCTAGATTTTTTCCATATTCCCGTTCAAGTAAATTTCTAAATATAGAGTATGGTTTAAGAAGTTCTATTAAAAATTGAACCCATCTAGAATCATATTCTTGAAAAATCCCTTTTTTTTCTTTTGAAAAATTATATTTTGCTTTTGCGTATGCCATTTTTTCCTCCTTTATTGCAATTTCTATCGTTCATTTAAAATAGCATTTTTCTATATTTCTTCTTTCCTTCGAATAACTACTTTTTAGATTAACACATTTTCCTTTTAAATACAATAAAAAAACAAGGAAATGTTTCCCTGTTTCTTCGTTTCTTATTCAACGATCTCAGAAACGTTACCAGCACCAACTGTTCTACCACCTTCACGGATTGAGAATTTTGTTCCATTTTCAATAGCAATTGGAGCAATCAATTCTACAGTCATAGAAACGTTGTCACCTGGCATTACCATTTCAACACCTTCTGGTAATTCAATAACACCTGTAACATCTGTTGTACGGAAGTAAAATTGTGGACGGTAATTTGAGAAGAATGGAGTATGACGTCCGCCTTCTTCTTTGCTTAATACATAAACTTGTGCTTTAAATTTCTTGTGTGGTGTAACTGAACCTGGTTTTGCTAATACTTGACCACGTTCTACATCATCACGTGAAATTCCACGAAGTAAAATACCTGCATTATCTCCACATTCTGCAAAATCTAATTGTTTACGGAACATTTCAATTCCTGTAACAACTGATTTTTGCGTATCTTTAATACCAACAATTTCAATTTCCTCATTAAGTTTCAACATACCTCTTTCAACACGACCTGTAACAACTGTTCCACGTCCTGTGATTGTAAATACGTCCTCAATTGGCATTAAGAAAGGTTTATCAGTATCTCTAGATGGAGTTTCAATCCACTCATCAACTTTGCTCATTAATTCCATAATGCAATCTGCATAGGTTGGATCTCCTTCAAGAGCTTTAAGTGCTGATCCACGAACGATTGGAGTTGCATCCCCATCATATCCATATTCAGTTAATAATTCACGAATTTCCATTTCAACAAGGTCTAATAATTCAGGATCATCTACCATATCACACTTGTTCATGAAAACAACCATACGAGGTACACCAACTTGACGTGAAAGTAGAATATGTTCACGAGTTTGTGCCATAGGTCCATCTGTTGCAGCAATAACTAAAATTGCTCCATCCATTTGTGCTGCACCTGTAATCATGTTCTTTACATAGTCAGCATGCCCAGGACAGTCAACGTGTGCATAGTGTCTATTATCTGTTTCATACTCGATATGAGCTGTATTAATAGTAATACCACGTTCTCTTTCTTCTGGGGCTTTATCAATATTAGCAAAATCAACTTGTTCATTTCCTGCAATTTTTTCAGATAATACTTTTGAAATAGCAGCTGTTAAAGTTGTTTTACCATGGTCTACGTGTCCAATTGTACCAATGTTAACATGTGGCTTTGAACGATCATATTTTTTCTTTGCCATAATTATTTCCTCCTCTTAATATTACATATACATTGTATATGAACTAGAAAAAAATAGCAAGTATTTTTTCTAGTTTCCACCATTTTTCTTAATTATTTCTTCTGAAATATTTCTTGGAACTTCTTCATAATGATCCATCTCCATTGTATAATTTCCCCTACCTTGGGTATTCGAACGAAGACTAGTTGCATATCCAAACATCTCTGATAGTGGAACCATTGCTTCTATTGCTAGAGCATTTCCACGTGACTCTTGACCCATTGGTTTTCCACGACGAGAGGTAATATCTCCCATAACGTTTCCAAGATATTCATCTGGAGTTATAACTGTAACTTTCATGATTGGTTCAAGTAAAATTGGCTTACATTTATTTTTTGCCTCTTTTAAGGCCATAGATGCTGCAATTTTAAATGCCATTTCTGATGAGTCAACATCATGATAAGAACCATCAAATAGTGTTGCTTTTACATCTACCATAGGGTATCCTGCAAGAACACCTGTTTTTAGAGCATCTTGAAGTCCTTTATCCGTTACTGGAATATATTCTCTTGGAACAACTCCACCAACAATGGCATCTACAAATTCATATCCTTTATCTGGATTTGGTTCAAATTTAATCCAAACGTGTCCATATTGCCCACGACCTCCAGATTGTTTAATGTATTTTCCTTCACATTCTGCTGCTTGTGTAAGGGTTTCGCGATAAGAAACTTGTGGCTTTCCAACATTAGCTTCTACATTAAATTCTCTTCTCATACGGTCAACAATAATATCAAGATGTAACTCACCCATACCAGCAATAATTGTCTGTCCAGTTTCTTGATCTGTTGAAGCTCTAAAAGTTGGATCTTCTTCTGCTAGTTTTTGTAAAGCTGTCGACATTTTCTCTTGATCTGCCTTTGATTTTGGTTCAACCGCTAATTGAATAACAGGCTCTGGAAATTCCATATTTTCTAGAATACAAGCTTTCTTTTCATCACATAATGTATCTCCAGTTGTCGTATTTTTAAGTCCTACTGCAGCAGCAATATCCCCTGCAAATACTTCTGATATTTCCGTTCTATTATTCGCATGCATTTGTAGAATACGTCCAATACGTTCTTTTTCATCTTTTGTTGCATTTAAAACATAAGAACCACTTGTTAAATGTCCTGAATAAACACGGAAGAATGTTAAACGTCCAACAAATGGGTCTGCCATTACTTTAAATGCTAAAGCACTAAATGGTTCCTCATCGGAAGGATGTCTTACAATTTCTTCTCCGTTTAAATCTGTTCCTTTGATTGATTCTACATCTGTTGGAGATGGTAGGTAATCAATAACTGCATCTAGTAAAAGTTTAACACCTTTGTTTCCTAAGGCTGTTCCACATAATACAGGGAAAAATTCTACTGCAAGTGTTCCTTTTCGAATTGCACGTTTGATTAAGTCAACAGATACTTCTTCCCCAGCAAGGTACTTTTCCATCAACTCATCATCATATTCACAAACAGCTTCTACTAATTCTTCCCGTTTTTTCTCTACGATATCTACTAAATCCGTAGGAATCGCAATGATCTCTGGATTTTCATCTTGTTTTCCATCATATTGATAAGCGGTTCTTGTAATTAAATCAACTACTCCTACAAAATCAGTTTCTGCACCAATTGGCCATTCAATTGGTTTGGCATTCACACCTAATCTACTATCAATCGTAGATAAACTATACTCAAAATTCGCACCCATCTTATCCATCTTATTACAGAAAATCATACGAGGTACTTTAAATTCTGTTGCTTGACGCCATACAGTTTCTGTTTGTGGTTCTACCCCTGCTTGCGCATCTAATAGAGCAACTGCCCCATCCAGTACACGTAGAGATCTAGACACCTCAACTGTAAAGTCTACGTGCCCTGGAGTATCAATAATATTGAAACGATGTCCCTTCCAAAAAGCAGTTGTAGCAGCCGATGTAATTGTAATTCCACGTTCCTGTTCTTGGGCCATCCAGTCCATTTGTGAAGCTCCATCGTGTGTTTCACCGATTTTGTGAATTTTACCTGTATGGAATAAAATACGTTCTGTGCAAGTCGTTTTTCCAGCATCAATATGTGCCATAATTCCAATATTACGGGTATTTTCTAAACTATATTCACGAGCCATATATTTCTTTTCCTTTCTTAAAAATTACCAACGATAATGTGCAAAGGCTTTATTTGCCTCAGCCATTCTGTGTGTATCTTCACGTTTTTTTACAGCAGCACCAGTTCCCTCCGCTGCATCCATAATCTCGTTTGCTAAATTAAGAGCCATAGAATGCCCTCCTCTTAAACGAGCATAATTTACTAACCAACGTAAAGCTAACGCTTGCGCACGATCGCCTCTAACTTCAATTGGTACTTGATAGTTAGCACCACCTACACGGCGTGACTTCACTTCTAAAGCTGGTTTGATGTTCTCCATTGCCTTTTCAAAAACTTCCATAGGATCTTTTCCTGTTTTTTCTTTGACAATATCAAACGCATCATATAAAATCGTTTGTGCAGTTCCTTTTTTTCCATCTTTCATAACCTGATTAATTAACTTCGTAACTAATTTTGAGTTATAAATAGGATCCGCTAAAACGTCTCTTTTTATTGCACGTCTTTTACGCATACATTTCCTCCTTTACTTTTCTATTTTATTTAGGTCTTTTTGTACCATATTTAGAACGACCTTGACGTCTTTTATCTACACCAGCAGTATCCATCGTACCACGAATGATATGATAACGAACACCAATTAAGTCTTTTACACGACCTCCACGCACAAGTACAACACTATGTTCTTGTAAGTTATGTCCTTCGCCTGGGATATAAGCATCCACCTCACGACCATTACTCAAACGAACACGCGCAAATTTACGTAACGCTGAGTTTGGTTTCTTTGGGGTTCTTGTTCCAACACGAGTACATACACCTCTCTTTTGTGGGGAATTTTGATCAGTTTCTTTTTTCTTTCTTGAATTATATCCCACCTCTAAAGCTGGTGCCTTACTCTTTCTTGTTTTATCTGTTCTGCGTTTTCTAACTAATTGTTGTATAGTTGGCATATTATCCTCCTCTCATTACACACTTCCAGGTGTTTCATTTTCTTTTAATTAAAAATTTGCCCATTTCAGCAAATTCTCAATTAAATGCAAGTTTACTATACCATTTTATTGTATGTCTGTCAATCATTTTGGTGTGTTTTTATTCTCATTTTATTACTTACTGATGACTTTGACATACTTTTAGTAACTCACCCTATATATTGTGGCAATCAATAAAAGTAAGAGAAGAATAGACACGATGTTGTATCAAGAAATGTACTTATACAAAAGAAGCGCTACTTAAGGCATTAGACTGTTGATAAAAAGGAACAACCATCCGAATCGCATTTCTGCGAGGCTTTTATTACAGATTTTGAAAATCTGCAACATCTATTTTTCTTTGTAAAACAAGGCAAAGATTATTTACTTATAGTCCAATAAATTGTATAATGAATATAGAGATATGTATGAACTGTTAAGCGTTCCTCATGAGAGTGAGGTGATGTCTATGTGGAAAGGAATTTATGGAATATTTAGTAATGTTAGTGATTCTAATTTTGCTTTTAGACCTAAGACCCAAAAACAAAGACTAAAAAAGAAAACGCTTGGCAACTAGTCAATAGCGTTTTCTTTAACATAACAATTAGAGACAACGCTTAACACACCAAAGTTCTACGTATCTCTTTTTTTATTGTATGAGGTTTTCCTCATCTGTATACAATATACCATAAATTTATTCAAATTTCAATCACTTTGTTCATAGATAACCCTAGAAATTTAGAAACTTTATTTATTTTGCTTGTAACAGAAAAAAATGTTTTTTTAATGTATATATTTCTAGGTTTAAATATTTATTTTTTTATGAACGTTTCTGCTTTAATTTATTCTTCCCCATACAAAATAAAATTCTTGGTTATTTTTTTATAAGTTCTTAAATGCTTTTATAATCTGATTCATAAGCATTTAAGATATTTTATATTTTTACTTTGAAATATGTTGGCATATATTTTTATCTTCATACATCGTAAATTAGTAATAAAAATTTAGTAATATTCTAAAAGATTAATTTTAAGATATTGCTGTACCATATTCATAGTATTGAAATGTATATTTATGAGTGAAATGTAACCGTTAAAGTCCTCACCATAACAAATTATATAACATGAAACATTTCAATCTATTCTAATAGAATCTACGACTATTTAAAACAATAATAAAAAGTATGACTTCAATCAAATTCTTTACCTCATACTCTTATAATTATCTTATCTTCTTCTTTTTTTGGGATAATTCCATTTTAATTTTTTGATATTCTTCTTCACGAATATCTAAACCTAATAATAATCGTTTTTCTAAACAATCGTTTTGAAACTTTGCCATAACTGTATCAAAATTTTCAGTAAAAAGTGTATCCATACCCGTAATATTTAATTTTCTTATTTCTTCTAAAAATTCTTTTGTTGGAGAAGTTATAATACCCTCATTATAGTTATACCCATTTATCTGAAACTTCGCCAAAAGCAAAGCAAATAGTGAAACAACGGTTTCTATATGTTCCCTTTTACCTATTTGTGTTAACATGACAAATAACAATGAAATAAAGTATGGCAGGTATAACGATTTTCCCTGTCTATCAACAAATAAATCTTTAGGCATTCTAGAAATATTCTTTATTTTCTAATTATATTATAAAATCTATTTGTTTACTAATTCAATCTATTAAAAAAGACTACTTATCGTATTCTTTTAAAAGTTCTAAAGGAGAAAAACCCGTATATTTTTTCATTTCCCGAATAAAGTGGGATTGATCATAAAACCCTGTATATTCCATGATATCTTCTATTTTCTTTCCCTCTAATAGAAAATGTAGACATAGATGTAACCGAATAATATTTAAAAGAACTTGAGGAGATACGCCATAATATTTCTTAAAAATACGAAATAAATGCCTTCGATTGTACCCAAAACGACATGCAATGGAAGTAACTGTTTGGTATTTTGGATTTTGATACAATTCATCTACTACTTGCATAAATGTAGTATCTTTTTTATTCTTTATTTTTTCACACAAATATTTTGTTAAAAGGGAAATTCTTTCTGTATTATCATTTGTGGTCAAAATGCAGTGTAGCTTATCACTTGTTTCTATTAAAGAAAAAGGTATGGGATGATCCATAACCTCTGTTGCCTCTACACCAAATAAAGTATAAAAACTACTCGGTTTTAAACGAACACCCATATAATCCACTTTTTTCCCTAGTGGAAAAGCTATGGTTTCTTTACTAAATCCTGCAAAACAAATGGAATTTTCTATAAAATCAATGACAATATCAATACAAGCATCAGGTAAAATATAATTATAAATTGTTTTCTCTATTTCTTTTTTTGATTGCATACTCCATATACACATACAATATTCTTGTAATTCAGGTATTTTATATTCCTTGTATTCTATATTCTCCTTAAAATTTTTATCTAATAAATAAGGGATCTGTTTTGGTTCATACATATTTTTTCCCTTAACACTTTCTATTTTATACTACTTTCTGTATTATAAAGTTTATGATAAAATGCACAGTTTTCCATTAGTTCTTTATGTGTTCCTTGGGCAAAAACTTTTCCCTTTTTTATTACATAAATTAAATCCGCATCCACAATCGTAGATAAACGATGGGCAACAATTAATACAGTATGATCATGTGATAAGGTATCAATTAATTGTTTTATATACGCTTGTGATTCATTATCTAAAGCAGATGTGGCCTCATCAAATAAAATAACTTTTGCTTCTTTTAATAATGTACGTGCAATAGATAGTCTTTGTTTTTGTCCACCTGATAAGTTTACGCCACCCTCTCCTAAAATGGTATCATACTGTTTTGGTAAACTCATAATATAATCATCAATAAAGGAAAGTTTACAATATTTTCGCACCTCTTCTAACGTAACTTTGGTATCTAAAAGTTGAAAATTCTCTAAAATAGTTCGATTAAAAAGAAAAGGTTCTTGTCGAATGATTGATATATTTTCTCTTAATGATTCTTCTGTAAGAGAAGATAACGGAATATTATCTAAAGAAATGGTTCCCTCTACTGGATCAAATATTCTTGTAATTAAATTAAACAAGGTTGTTTTTCCTTCTCCAGAAGCTCCCACAATTGCTATTTTTTTATTGGGCTCAAATGTAATATGAAACTGATCTAATAAAGTTTCTTCATTTTTATAGTGAAAAGTAACATTTTCAAACGTAATAATTCCTTTCGGATTTTTTAAAGTTGTATCCCCGTATGCTACATCTTGGTATAATTCATTTCCAACAATTTGATGAATCCGATCAAGAGAAACAGATAATTTTTGGTAGGCTTTTGTAAATTCTGTTACATTTTCAACTAACCAAGTATACCGATAAATATAATAAGTCATGGCAACAAAGAAAGTAACTGTAATTTGGTTATAATAAGTTAGAATCGCACAAGTAATAAAACACCCTACTTCTAATAGTGTTTTCAGTAAATTAGAAACACAATCATATTTTGTTTCTAATTTATTTCCCTTTACAGAAAAGTGATAGAGTTCTTTTATAATCATAGCAACATGATTTTTCAAATTTGGAACGATTCCAAGTGTCTTAATTTCACGAATCCCCCTGACTGATTCATTAGCAATTGCTGTATAAGTATCATTTTTTTCTTTCACTTCTTTATCATAGATTTTCATTCGTTTTGTAAAATATTTCACAATCACTAAATAAAGAACTAAAAAGAAAATAATTTCACTTCCAATAATCCAACTATTAAAAAAGATATAAATTAAAATAAGCAAAGAAGATACAATATTTGACAGTATACTAA
>CATOJL010000022.1 GCA_951800155.1 uncultured Bacilli bacterium
CCAATCATTAAATTTAACAATACTCATATGTTCCATATACATCACTATAATATTATAGGCGAAATTACTTCAAAAGAAAAGATCCCGTTAGGGACGGATGACAAAATTTATTTTGTCATTTTTTTATTAAAATGACTAAAATCACAATAATAAGGAGTATTATGATAGTACAAAGATATTCTTCTTTCTCATAATTTCACCCCCTTCCACTTTAAAAGTAAAGGAGAATAGTAGCCAAACCAACTAAATATCCCTATAAATATTATACGTGATAGATAAAAACAAGCAAATCAATGAAGAATTATATAAAAACATTGGATGTTTTCATGAAAAATAACTTATTAACGCGTTATTATTCAAAGACTTTAGTGGCTATTAAATATAGGTGATAAAGCTATTTAAGAACTTATAAAAAATCCCACAAATACAATTTTTTCTTTAAGAATACTTATTGTATACTACAAAAAAGGATAGAATCCCTATCCTTTTTAACACCACTTCTTTGTTTGCGCTCTTCGAATGGCCGAACCCGTATTTCTTCCCAAATCAAATAGAAAGGCAGCTGCTTTTACAATTGCATTGATAATAGAAGAGATAGAACTGGTCGCCCCTCCTTTGATTTGTTTTAATTCCCTAGATGTTATTTGTTGCACGAAAGTGGCCTTAGGTAACCATCTAAAGCGCCTACTAAGAAAGTGATAAAAGAAGCAAGTCCAACCCATAAAGCTTTCGAGCTGAATCCCCCTTTTATTTGTTTTAATTCTACTTCACTAATTATGTCCATACTACATACCTCCTAAAAAATTGACATAATAATTACCTTGATAATTTGTTTTAAAATTCTTCTAAGCATTGTTTCTACATCCTTTCCATTTTTTGAGTTGTCCATGAGGCGTAAATATATAAATTCGATGGAATAAATCTATTAGGTTATAACGATGGGATATAACTACAATCATATGATTCGCATACATTTTTAGAATACCATTCATGATATCTACTTCCTCTTCTTGATCTAAACGATTCAGCGCCTCATCTAATATGAGAATGTCAAATTCTCCAATTAAAGATCTTGCCAAAATAATTTTTTGTCTTTCGCCAGAAGATAAATTCTCTCCCCTTTCTAATAGAGGAAGATAAGCATGTTTCTCTATAATTTTATCCACATGTGTCACCTTCAAAATTTTTTCTAATCTCTTCTTCTTTACAGTTCTTCCTAACAAAATATTTTCCATAATAGTTGTCGTATAAATCATGGCTTCTCCACTTACATAACAGCCACTTACCCTACCCATGATTTCTTTTTCATGGTCATATCTCCTATCACTTGAATAATCTCCTAAAATGATATGAGCAAGTGTACTTTTTCCTATACCACTTGGTCCTAACAATAAAATAGGAAACCTCTTCTTCAATTGTAGAGATACATTTCGAATCTTCCCATAATAGGGATAAGCGACATTTTTCAAACCAAGACATTCTACACTTTGTCGATGCTGTTCTCTTTTTTCAAGGTTCATATTTTCCAAAGCCCAACTGATTTCCTCATATCTTAAATATAGATTCGAAAACACAGAAATAAAATTCTTGATCCGTTCAAATAAATAAAAGAAAAGAAGCAAATTTTCGAACGAAATTTTTTGAGTACCCAAGAAAATAAATAAAATTCCTTTTAAGAAAATAGCACTTCCATTCATCACGAGCTCTAATATCGTTTCATATCGTAAATAAGAAGTATTTATCTTTTCACGATTCTGTAAATAAGCTTTTGTTTGCCTTTGTTGCCTTTCTATAAAAACAGATTCGATCTGCATTTCAGCAACCATGCCTACACTTGATAAAGCTTCCATTTCATCCCTTCTTGCTCCACTTGTTTCTCTTTTTAGCTCATGAAAAAGGATATTTTGCTTTCGCCCTACAAAAACAGAGACTAAAAGATTGATAATAAAATAAAGGGATATCATCAAAAACATTTCTTGATGAAAAGAAAGAAGGAAGAGGATCCCTAAAAAGGGAAGCCCTTCAAAAAGAAGAAAAAATGAAACGTCAAAAAAGTAATCCATTATGCTTTCTAAACTGTCAAGTTTTAAAAGCAATTCCATACTATTCTTCGTTTTCACCTCATAGTAAGGAAGTGTATAAACCCAATTATAAAATTTTTGTTTCAAAGAAGTATAAATTTTTGTATTACAAGCCATCATCTTTTTCTTACAAATATAATGGAAAAGGACTTTCCAAAGATAGATAAAGAAAAGAGAAACAAGCAATAGTTGAAGAAGATGTATGTTTTGTTTTTTTGCAATTATAAGCAGAATATAAAAGGAAAATACACATAGAATCTCTAAAAAGAAGGCCATACAAGAGTAAAGTGTGATATGGAACAGTTCTTTTTTATACGATTTTATAATATCTAAAAACCATTTACTCACTTTTTCTTTTTTTCTTTTTTCAATTTGCATAGGATACAATAACAGAATAGACTGTAAATAAATCGCTTTAAACTTAGAAATCGACATTTTTATAAATCTGCCTTCTTTGGGGTCAGCAAGCACCACACTATTTTTCCTTATTTTGTAGACAATCATGTAATGGTAATATTTTTGGTCAATAAGAACATGTGCTATAAAGGGAGTTTCTACTCGTTTCTTTAGATCATCTACACTAGCATGATAAGAATCTGCTTGAAAACCTAGTTTAGTTGCTGCTTCTTTTAAATCATAAAGTGTCGTTCCCTCCTTATCTGTTTTACATAATTTTTTGATTGTTTCTAATTTCTCATACCCTCCATAATACTTTAAAAGCATATAAAGACAGGTTGGTCCACAATCTTCTATACTTGTTTGTTTTACCACTTTAAATTGGATATTTCTCACCTCCTCACCATTAACATAGCGCCTAGAAGAAAGAACTCCTTTTTAAAATGAAAAAAAATAACCTTTTAGTTATTTTTATAGATTCGAATCATTGTAGAACCATATTTTTTGTCTTTCCATAAGGAAAACGTAGAAATAAATGCCTCTTTTTCATATTCACAAACTAGAATTCCTTCCTTCATTAATAAATTTCTACTCTCAATGATTTCAATGGCTTGGGCTAATAAATTTTCCTGATAGGGTGGATCTAAAAAGATCAAATCAAATGTTTCCCTCGTATTTTTCAAATAAGAAAGAGAATCCTTCTTGATTATGGATACTTGTTGCATCCCTTTGGTATTTTCCTTTATTGTATCACATGCAATCTGATTCTTATCTACAAAAACACAAGAAGAAGCTCCCCCTGATAGAGCTTCAACTCCAAGCGCACCACTTCCTGCAAAAAGATCCAATACTTTTTTATTTTGTAGGTCATTTTGCAACATAGCAAAAACACTTTCTTTTACACGTGACATGGTCGGTCTTGTTCCTTCAATCATAAATCCCTTTAAATTTCTTCCTTTATATATTCCACTAATTACTCGCAAAACAATCGCCTCTTTTTCTATTCTATCACATTTATTTTAAAGAGGACATCACATTTTCTAATATTTCTAATGTTTTTATGGTAGAAGAGATTCGATCAGACAATCGAAGAGAGTAGGCTTCTTTCATTTGGGCTTCAAAACTTTTGAAATTTGCAGGATTTCGGTTCAAATATTTATACCACTGGGAATTCTGCCTTAAAAAACGTTGGTAGTTTGGATTATTTTTAATCCTATACTGTATCTCTAAAGTCATTAATCCTCAAAATGTTTATACAAAGGTCTTGGTTTATAAGAGGTTGTTTTAGAATCTGCTACTTTATTAGGTCCTAATTCTTGTAGGACACCAATCACTCTTTGTACACTATTGATCCCCTCTTCTACCTTACTCAAATCTGCTGTTTTAAGCCACGTTAAAATATCCGTAACCCCTAAGGCCTGTGGTACAACGTTCTCCCCTTTAGGAAGAGAAATGTAATTTGCCCATACTTCTTCTTTCTCTCCATATAAATCATACATCTCATAAAATTTTTGCCATGTCATTGAACCATCTCTTACATATTTTAAAAGTGTTGGATTTTTACGAACAAAATTTTTAAAGTCAGCTATCATGTTAACCACCTAATTAATTATATGTGTTTTCGCTCTATGGTTTCCATTTTTTAGAGCTTCATCTAACCAAAAATATCGATTGCCTTTGAAATCACATACTAGAATATGATTATGATAAATGCGAAAAATTTGATAAATAGCAGGAAGTGTTTTATCTGTTTCGACTAATATATTCGAATAATGCAGTTCAAAGGTAGTACTTTCGAAAAAAGAAAGCATTTTAAACGTATTTTTCTTGACCTTAATTGCAGGTACTTTCTCAATCATGTAATTTGATAAGAGTTTGACATTCATAACTGTACAGACCTGATGATAAAGCGATAAACCATAATTCGCATTTCTCTTATCCATTCGATACAATTTTTTTAAAAGCAAAAAGAGTGTATTTGCATTTTTAAAATACAATTTGAAAGCTTCTGGCTTTATAATAAATAAATGATACGTACTCAACTCAATCACCCATTTTATTATAAAAAAAAGAGGCTGTATTCTCTGTCGAAAAAAAGGAACTTAGTTCCTTTTTATAAAGTATTTTATTAAATAGAATAATAAGCAACAAAAGAAAAACACAAGTATCCAAACAAAGATTTCATAAAGAAGTCCTGTTGCGTATTTTGCAATGATAGAAAGTAATGAACTTGGAATATATGTATTCACAAAGTCAGCAATTACTTTTATTCCAATATGATTCGCAATATAGTGAATGATATGGAAAAACATCTCTATGATACAAATAAAATAGACAACATTTTTAAAATCTTTAAAGAAAAATGCAACTGCTACAACTAAAATTAAAAATATAACCAAATCCATACATCTTCCACCTATCTTTATTTATTATATAAGAAAATCGTTTTTATTTCAAGAGTTTTATAACATCTCTCGCTTTAAATTTGGATTTTTTAAAGCGGCAATGAAAGTATCAATTTCTTCTTTTGTGTTGTACATAGCAAAAGAAATTCGAACTGTATTCTTGACTCCTATATCTTCTTTTAGAATTTTCGCACAATGATTTCCTGCTCGTACACAAATATGGTAATTATTTAGATAAATCGCTAAATCTTGGGCAAAAACCCCTTCCATATTAAATGCAATGATAGCACTTTCAGAATCTTCGTTATAAATGGTGATATTTTTCATTTCTTTTAATCTAGAAACACAATATTTTTTAAGTTCCACTTCATGCTCTTTTATTTTATTAAGCCCAACCTCTTTTACATAGTCAATTACTCGACCAAAAGCAATGACATCGGCAATATTTGGGGTTCCTGCCTCTAACATACTTGGTAAATCATGATAGATACGAACACCATCACTTGAAAAAGAAGCATTCATTCCTCCCCCAAAAATGATCGGATGGATTTGACGCAAATATTCCTCTTTTCCATATAGAACGCCTACTCCTGTAGGACCATACAATTTATGAGCAGAAAATACTAGAAAATCGATATCCATCTCTTCCACATTTACCTGATCATGTGCAACGCTTTGGGCTCCATCCACAAGCACTAAAATGCCTAGTTTATGTGCATACTCACAAATTTCTTTTATTGGGCGAATATCACCAATGACATTGGTAATATGTGCTAGGGAAATCACTTTGGTATGTTCTGTGATTGCTTTTTTCACATTTTCTAAAGTTACCTTATGATTTTCTAAAGGAATATAGGATACCTTAATTCCTATTTCATCTTGTAGTTCAAACCAAGGAAGGACATTTGATGCATGTTCTGATACTGTAATTAAAACCTCATCCTTCTCTTTTAAATGATGTTTAAAATAACCAAAGATTACTTTATTCAAAGAATCAGTAGAGCCACTGGTAAAAACAATTTCTTCTGTCTTTTTTGCCCCTATAAAATCACGAACTTTTTCTCTTGTTCCTTCATACATACGATCCACTTGCAGTCCCATATCATAATCTCCACGATGCGCATTCGCACTATAATGATCATAGTAGTCGATTAAAGCCTCTTTTAATACTTTTGGCTTTAGTGCAGTTGCACCATTATCAAAATAAATAATATTTTGTTTTAAAAGACAAAAATCTTCTCGATTCATACCTCACCTCCAATACTTTGTCATATATTTATCAATGTTATAGAAATCCCCCTTTAAAAAGCCTTTTATATATATTTTTCTAGCTGTTTTCTCATCGATTCCTCTTGTATAAAAATAATAAAGAGTATCTTTATCTATAGAGGCAATATGGGCATTGTGGCTTGCTTCTATATCATTTTCTTCAATAAGAAGAATCGGTTTAATCACGGAATTTTCTTTATTTTCCTTTAAAATCTGATTATTCTGGTTTGCCTTACAACCTCGTATCTTTGGATAAACGATGGTCGTTACATACAATTTTAGAAGACCTTTTTGCATGGTCACAAGTCGATTATCTATATTGCTTTCTGTTCTTGGATAATTATGATATACCACTCGATCTAGTACACTTTTATCTTTAATGATACCTCTAGTACGTACATCAATGGTAGCTCCTACTCCATTTAAAGAAAAAAGATCCAATTCCCTTAAAAAAGATGTATCATAAAATTTTTCAACAAGGACTTTTGCTCTTTCTAAAATCGAATATTTAGTTTGAATTTTTGTATTTTTTGCCGTCTTTATTTCTTGGAGTCGAAAAGTGACGCCCGCCTGTACCACGATAGTAATATCAAGTTTGATCTCTTTAGAATTGCTATAACATATTTGTAAGGATGTATCTTTTAAGACTTCGATCTTCATCTTTACAATATCGTAAAAATCAAGTTTATCTGATAAGGAAACTTCTAAAGCTTGATCCTCTTTTTTTAAAAAGATACCATCCTTACTCACCATTATTATATTCCCGATTGCTTGTTTTTGTCGCATCATAAATCACGCTTTCTTAAAATTATCATATCCATTTTGCTCGATCTGTTCCACTAAAGTAGCATCACCTGTTTTCTTTATACTCCCATCTAAAAAAATATGAACAAAATCAGGTTGAATATAAGAGAGTAGTCGTTGGTAATGGGTTATAAGTAGAATCCCTGCTTTTTGTTCTTCTTGATAAGCTTTTATATGTTCACCAACTATTTTCAAACTATCAACATCTAAACCTGAATCAATCTCATCTAAAATAGCTACATTTGGTTTTAGCATATATAGACTTAATATTTCCATTTTCTTCTTTTCCCCACCTGAAAATCCCTCATTCAATGGACGAGTTAAAAATTCTTTTTTCATAACAAGTCTTTTCATATAAGTGTCTACTTCACGTGCAAAAGATAGCATTTTAAAAGACTCTCCTTCTTTAGTAGCAACAGATGCTTTTAGAAAATCGGCAGTGGTAACCCCTTCTATTTCTGGTGGATTTTGAAACGACAAAAAAAGTCCTCTTCTCGCTCTTTCATCCGTTTGCATATGTGTAATATCAACACCATCTAGAAGAATATTTCCTTCCGTTATTTCATAATTTGGATTGCCCATAATCACATGAGATAAGGTGGATTTTCCTACTCCATTTGGCCCCATAATGACATGAACCTCTCCACTTTTTATTGTTAAATTGATTCCTTTTAAAATTTCTTTATTCTCAATTTTTGCATGTAAATTTTTTATTTCAAGTATGTGCATAAGTTCCCTCCAATACTTCTATTTTAACACATTATCCTTTTTTTGTATAAAATTATTTTCTTTTCTCAATATAAAATAGAATATTCGCAGATATTCACGAAAAAAAGGGTTTTACTCTTTTTTATTTTTTTGATATAATACTCATCAAGGAGGAAATATATGGACTGTATTTTGTGCAAAATAGGAAAGGGAGAAGTAGACTCCTATGTCATTTATGAAGATGAGATTGCCAAAGCGATTTTAGACATCCATCCAATTGCCAACGGACATACGCTCATTTTACCCAAGAAACATTATAAGGATTTAGATGATATTGATGAAAAGACAATCACACATATTATGATGGTCGCTAAGAAGGTAAAAGGAATTATCGAAGACAGGCTCTCACCTACTGGGATTACTCTTATTCAAAACAATGGAGAACCACAAGAAATAAAGCATTTTCACTTGCATATAAAACCATGTTATCCAAAAGGAACAAGAAAAATATCTTTAGATAAGGTATATGAAAAATTAATGAAATAGAAGTTAAAAAAGGATTTGCTTGCTTACGAATCCTTTTTTTGTATGTTTTTCCATTGCAACTAAAAAATAATTATAATAGAGGCATTCTATAATAAAAAAAAGAGGCAAGTAAATGTTAGTATAGTTTTTTAATCTAAACCTTACATCTACTTGTAAGTCTACTTCCTATTCATACGTTTTTATATTCTATGGATTCATGCCCAAGGAAAACTAAAAATCTTTTTCTTGTTCATCATTAAAAGATTTAACTAGCTTTTTTCTTACTTTATAGAAATAGTATACTATGATTTCATTCTTTAATAATACTTCCATGATAACATAAACAACAATACTTATGAAAATAACTAAGAGAGTAGAAACTAAAAAATTAGAGATAAAACGAGTTATAGTTAGTTCTATTATAATAATAGGCATAGAGCCAATCAAGGATTTAAAAAATATTGGATAAAATTTTCCCAATTTAATGATTTTGCTTGTTTCATGTTTACAATAAAGAAAAGCAATCGTTTCTGCAATAATAGTTGTTATGGCGGCTGCATTTTCCTTCCAAAATGGAATGAATACTACATTTAATCCAATGTTTACAATCGCACTAATAATCGTTATTTTCAATACTTTCTTCTCTTGCCTTAAAGGGACTAACATTGCTTGTCCCCAAAAATAAGCCCCTAAACAAACAAATATAGCAATACTAAGAAAAGCTAGGGAGGAAGAAGCTGGAAGGTAAGTAACATTGGAAACTATTAAAATAATTTCATTCCGAAGTACTATAATTCCTATAATGGAAGGAATTACAAAAGTAAGTAAGGTTTTATATATATCCTCTGCTGTTCTTTTAAACTCTTCTTTTTTATTTTGAGCGAGAAAAGCGGAGAATCTTGGAATAGAAACTAAGACAATAGAAGCTAATAAACTTTTGATAATCGTATATATTTTTGTTGATACTGAATAAAATCCAACGGAAGAATCATTTGTTAGAAATCCTAAAATTGTAATATCTGAATTTACATAAATCGTAATAGCTACTGTAGTAGCAAATAAAAGTAAAATAGGTTTCATATGTTTTCGTACATTACTTTTTTTTGTCAATGTTATATGACAATATTTTCTTGAATGGAAAAAATTGATGATATTGGATCCCACAGTAGAAAGAACTACAATGATTGTATATATATATAAATCATTTTCTGAATGGACAAATAAAAAAAGTAAGATGAAACTGAGTAGTTGAAAAAGAATACTTCGAATTGTTATATATTTATAATCTTCATATATAGAATAAATCCATTCAATTCCAATTGTCCTAAAAAGAATTTGAAAGGATAAAATGAATAGCAATAGGGTATAATTTTCAAATTTAGGTACGATCAATACAAGTAGAAACAAGAATAGACAAGATAGGATTGTAGAAAAAATATTAATTGTGAATATCTCTTTAGAAAATATATTTATCTTTTCTTTATCTTCTCTAATTTCCGCCCCTTCTCGAATTGCGTATGTACTAATTCCAAGTCCTGCTAACAAAATGAAATAGTTAATAATAGAATCAGCAAAATTATATTTACCTATATTCTCTACACCTAAAATTTTAGAAACATAAGGAAATGTAATTAGTGGAAATAAAACACTTAGTAGACCTTTGATTCCATTTAAAATCATGTTTATTTTTATAGATTTTTCTTTCATACTATATTTCACTTCCATTTCTTAATTCCCTCATTCACTCTTTTTTTAAATCGACTTTTCTTTTTTCTTTGTGAATTGGTCTGCTAGCTGCATAGCTAAATCAACAGTTACATCTGAATTATAATGTTGGTGTTCTCCCCATCTTCCTAATCCATATACCTCTCTTGTTTTACACCATGCTAATAATTTTTTCATAATTTCAGGTTTATTAATTGTATTTAATGGATAGGCATATTGGTTTATATATTTAAAATTACTATTTTTCTCCTTTCTATCCACTCTTTCTACATTCGTTTCTGTCCAATACCCCCTACTACCCTCACAAAAATTATGTCTTACTAAAATTCTGTGGTAAGAAAGACTTGGGCTTGGATAATAAATCCAATGTGCTTGTGTATCCATATTTTCCTTAAAATATTCTGTCTGAATAGAACTATACTTTAGTTCCTGTATTCCCTCTTTTAATTCCTCTGGCATACCTATCATTTCTTTAAATTCTAACCATGGAATGGTAGTAATAATCACATCAGCTTGGTATACTTCATTGTCACTTGTCGTTACTACCCGTGTATCAAAATTTATTGTTTTAATCTCCTTGTTATATTGAATATGATCCCCTAAATTTTTAGCCATTCTTAGCCATAATTCTCCATAACCTGCTTTTTTAGGATAATAGAATTGCGTATGACCTGGTTGCACACCATAGGCTTTTTTTGTTAAGCAAGAAAGTAAAGTTTCTTCAAAACTGACATTAGGAAGTTTTTCTAGCCAGTAAGTCCCAAGTTGATTTAATTCCTTATGAAACATTTTCTGATTATAAGGAATCATATAATCCTCTGCTATTTTTTTTCCCAACTTCCAGTAAATCCAATCTATAAATTTTTCTGGCATAGGATTATCTGAATTACAACCAGCACTTGCAATAGATTTTAAATATTCCACCTGGTCTTCTAATTTCATCTGCCAAATATTAGCCTCTATGGGATGTCCTATTATATTATCATTTATGACAATTCGACTATCTCGATTATACAAATTCCATTCCTCTTGTTTCATAAATTGAAATAAAAATTCATTTACATTTGGTCTTCGAACATCTAAAAAATGCCCCCCACCTATATCAAATGGAAAACCATCTATAGTCATTGAACGACATAATCCCCCAGCCTCATTTTCCTTTTCCAGAACTAAAAAATCATTTTCTCCAGTTTCTTTTAATTTATTCGCAAAAGTTAGTCCAGCTGGTCCTGCTCCAAGTATAAGATATTTCATTTTATTTCTCCTTTTCTATTTTTTCAAATAATGCTAACATTTTAGAACTATATAAATTATCCCATGTAAATTTTTTTACAATCGCATAAGCATAGTTAGAGATAGTGGCATAGTAGTTTTCATCTTCTTTTAACTTTATAATTTCATTATAGATTTCCTCTACATTCTCAGGATCTACAATAATTGCATTTTCTTTATCCTTTAAAAGTTCAATAGCTCCAACACTTTCTGAAATAATAACTGGAAGTCCACAACTCATTGCCTCAAATACAGCAAGTCCCCAACTTTGATTTATATTAATAAATAAGAATATATCTGCATTATCATGCAATTCAATATATTTCTCTTCATCCACCTGCCCCCAAATGGTAATATAATTCTCCAGTTTCATATCGCGAACCATCTTCTTAATCGAAGTCGCATATTCCTTATCTAAATCTACAGAACCCATAATATCTAAATGAACAGAAATTCCATTTTTTACTAACTTATTAACAACTTTAACTAAAGTTTCATAATTTCTATAAGGGAAAAATACGCCCGATGAAAATAAATGGATTGTCTGATTATTATGCACTTTTACATGGCGCGTTAATTGCTTATTTACATCTACCCCACAATAAAATACATGGGCTTCTCGATTTAAGCATTTTTTTACCACTTCTCGGTTTTTGGAAACATTTACTGTTATTTCATCAACATACTGAATCGTTTTTCTAAATTTAAATCTTTTTAACCTATTTTTTATTGTATCCTTCTGTCCTGTTGCAACCCCTTGCAAAAAAAATTTAGGCATATCATTGATCTGAAAAACAACTTTTTTATTTTTTTTCTTTGCAACAAAAGCCATCATTCCTATATCATCATGAATATTGATAATATCAAACTCTTCGACTAACTTTTGGTAGAACTTTATTTTGTGCAACTTGTTTCTCACTTTTTTTAATAATTTTAATTTTTTCTTTTCTTCCTCAGTAAATGTAATTATTTTAAATTTATCAAAACCGGGGTATGTTTTTTCTTTATCATAAATTGTAGTATATATTGTTACTTCATTTTCCTTACTTAAATACTCACATAATCGAAGCACTTGTTTGTGTGTACCTCCACGTACATTTAATTCGTTCACTGAAACTAATATTTTCATTTTTAATACATTCC
>CATOJL010000023.1 GCA_951800155.1 uncultured Bacilli bacterium
GGGGGGGGGTATAATGAGTATATAGAAAATAAAGAAGGAGTGAATAGAAATGGAAGAGGGTAAGAAACATAAAATCATGATAGGAATCGAAGTAATTTTACTCGGAATGATTATAGCAATAGTAGGAACAAATGCAGCCAGTAGTAATCCGCCATCGAATGGAGTAAGCTATAGTAAAAATAATCAAACAACAGTAGAAGGAGCATTAAATGATCTATATAATAAAGCAAATTATGGGAATGCAAATGCGAAACATATCTTAAAAGATAAAACAGCTTTGGTGGAAGGAATTGAGATTACTGGAACGATGCCAAATAGAGGAGCAATAAGTAAAACAATAAGTTCTGGAGGAACATATATAATTCCTAGTGGTTACCATAGTGGTTCTGGGAAGGTGACATGTAAAAGTGTTACACCATCTGTATCAACCTTGGGTCTTGGGGATTATATAAGATATACACCTAGTAATATGTCTTTTTCAGATGAGCTTGCGGGTCAAGGGTGGAGCCAGTACCCTAAACTGAATCCGAGTGAAATGAATTTATGGAGAGTAATACGAAAAAATAGCAATGGGACAGTGGATATTGTATCAGAATATGTATCAAGTGCGACGATTTATTTTGATGACAGTCTAGGATATAACATATATATAGAAAAATTAAATGAGATAGCAAAGTCGTATGAGGACACCACATATACAATAGGCTCCAGACATATGGGCTATGATACATCAAACGAGAAATATAAAACAGATGTAGAACTAGTAGAAATCTTTTTAGGAACTTTGAATGCAAAGAAAATAGGAGGAGAGGAGAATGCTAGTTATTGGTTAGCTAAAAAGATGGGTCCTATAGGCGATGTTTGTGCTGTTGATAGTAGATGTGCTAACGGATGGTGTAAACAGTCTTTAGTATCGTGGGGTAGCTTAAGTGTTCGTCCAATTGTAGTACTCAAATCTACTTTAAAACTAACAGGTGGGAATGGAACAGCCTCTTCCCCATATACTCTTGGAGTATAGAAAAAGAATAGGTAATTAACAAATTTTACCATTCTTTTTTTGATTGTATAGATTTCCTATTTCGAATTTGATACAATAAGTACAGGTGATTTTCAATATGAAAAAGAGAAGAATATTTTTGATGTTGGCTTTATCTTTTGTTTTAATTGTTATGGATCAGGTCACAAAGTGGATTGTTGTAAATCAAATACCTTATGGAAAATCTATTTCCATCATTCCTAATTTTTTTAAACTAACTTATGTAAAAAATACAGGTGCTGCTTGGTCCCTTTTTATGGGAAATCAAGTTTTGCTTATTACTATGACAATTGCTGTACTTTTTTTCTTCTTCTTCTATTTATATAAGAAGGAAGATATAAATAAATTAGACATTTTAATTTATGGGGGATTGTTAGGGGGAATTTTTGGCAATTTAATGGATCGTATCCGTTTAAACTATGTCATTGATTTTTTTGATTTTATGATTTTTCATTACAATTTTCCTGTTTTTAATGTAGCCGATATTTTTATTGTTTTAGCAGGCATAGTTCTAATTATTAAGATTTTTAAAGAAGGTGATAATGGTGTTGTATGAAAATGAAGAACAAATAAGAATCGATGTTTATTTAAAAGAGCAAACCGAATATACAAGAAGTAAACTCGAAGTAGCTTTTAAAGAAGGAAAAATATTAGTGAATGATAAACAAGTAAAAAAAAGCTATTTATTAAAAAAAGGGGATCAAATTACTCTACCTATTATAGAAGCGAAAATGTTATCTTTAGAACCTATTCCTTTACATTTAGATATTGTTTATGAAGATGAAGATGTTATAGTTGTAAATAAGCCAAACAAAATGGTTGTCCATCCTGCTCCCGGGAATTATACAAATACGCTTGTAAATGGACTTTTGTATCACGCGAAAAGTTTGAGTCAGGTGAATGGAGAGTTTCGCCCGGGTATCGTTCATAGAATTGATGCAGATACAACAGGACTTTTAATGGTTGCGAAAAATGATCAGGCGCATCTTTCTTTAGCAAAACAGTTGGAAGAAAAAACGACAGAACGAAAGTATATAGCACTCGTCTGGGGAGTTATTCAGGAAGATACTGCTTTAATTGATGCTCCAATTGGAAGAGATACGAAAGATCGAAAAAAAATGGCTGTTACGGATAGGAATGCAAAAAGAGCAATCACCCATATTAGGGTTTTAAAACGTTTTACCAATGTTACTTTGATTGAGGCCGTCCTAGAAACAGGAAGAACCCACCAAATTCGTGTGCATATGGATTACATAGGGCATCCTGTTGTTAATGATCCAGTCTATGGAAGGCGGAAAATCATTGATGATACAGGACAGTGCCTGCATGCGAAAGAACTAGGATTTATTCATCCTAAAACGGGCGAAAAAATGCATTTTGAGGTAGATTTACCTACCTGTTTTGTGAATATTTTAGAGCAATTTGAAAATAAATAAAAATAGAAATAAATCATTTTACTTCTTGTAATAAAAAAATGTATATCATACGAAATAAAGAATGGAGGATTATATGACACCACATATAGAAGCAAAAAAAGAAGAAATTGCAAATATTGTTTTAATGCCAGGAGATCCAATGCGAGCAAAGTTTATTGCTGAAACGTATCTAAATGATTATACTTTAGTGAATCAAGTAAGAGGGATATATGCTTATACGGGATTATATAAGGGGAAGAGGATTACGATTATGGCATCAGGTATGGGAATGCCTAGCATGGGAATTTATTCCTATGAACTTTATAAGTTCTATGATGTAGATACAATTATACGAATAGGAAGCGCTGGTTCTTATACAAAAGAATTAAATTTATTTGATCTTTTGTTAGTAGAAAAAGCTTATTCAGAATCTAGTTATGCGAGAGTACAGAATGGTTGCATAGATGAATTTTTATTTTCTTCGAAATCATTAAATAATAGTATCAAAGAAACAGCAAGGGAAATAGGAAAAAAACTATATTTAGGAACAGTTCACAGTAGTGATGTATTCTATAAAGAGAAAAATGAATATGAACGGTTACAAAAAGAATATGGTTGTCTGGCTGTAGAAATGGAATCTTTCGCTCTTTTCCATAATGCAAATATTTTAGGAAAAAAAGCAACTTGCCTTTTAACGATTTCTGATAGTTTTATTACAAAAGAAGAAACGACAAGTAAAGAAAGGGAAACATCATTTACATCTATGGTGGAACTTGCTCTTGAAACAAGTTTAAAATTATAGAAGGAATATTTCATCAAGATGTTGTATACTAATAAAGAGGTGAAAGTATGAAGTACACGAAAACAAAGAAAAATGGATATACTCTTCATTTAATTCAAACAAACAAATTTAAGACAATCGCAATACGTGCGAATTTTAGAACACCTATTAGAGAAGATTTACTTACGAAAAGAGAACTTCTAGCAGGAATTTTATCTGTTTCAAGTAAAAATTATCCTACACGAAGAGAGTTTGTCATGCGTAAAGAAGAATTATATCAATTGGGTTGCAGGTTTAGCTCTTATACATCAGGAAATATGTTAGTATTTATGGCTGATTTAAAATTTATCCATGAAAAATATACAGAAGAAGGAATGAATCATGAGTCGTTGGCGTTTTTTTTAGATACTTTGATGCATCCAAATATAGAAAAAGATGCGTTTAATCATGATGTATTTACATTAGAAAAAAGAAATTATTTAGAGTTTTTAGAAGGCAAGAATGATAATCCGAACCGTTATGCCTCTTGGAAGTTAGATACATTAAGAGGAAGAGGAACCCCACTTTCTTTTGATGCAAGTGGAGAGGAGGCTATTCTTAAAGATTTGGATGAAAAAGAACTTTACCATGTTTATAAGGATATGCTTACAAAAGATGCATTAGATATTTTTGTAATAGGAGATATTACGAAAGAAGATATAGAACCTTTACTTGACTCTTATTTTCAGGAACGTAAAAATGAAGAAGAACAATTGGATCATTTCTTACCTTATCCAAAAGGGGAACCTATTACACTAAAAGAAGAAAGTACTTTTACACAAAGTAAGTTAAAGATGGGATATTATATAGAAAATATGACTCCCTTTGAAAGACATTATGTTCTTCGAGTTTACAATTTCTTATTAGGTGGTTCAAGTGATTCTTTGCTATTTCGAGTGGTAAGAGAGGAAAATTCTTTGTGTTATGATATCCATTCCACAAGTGCTCCTCTTTATGATATGCTTACTATTCATGCAGGTATTGAAGCAAAAGATTATGAGAAAACAGTTTCTTTAGTGCAAGAGAGTATTCAAAAAATGCGAGAAGGGAATTTTACAGAAGAGGAGCTTGAAAAAGTAAAATTAAATTATAAAACGAGTTATGAAGAAATCGTGGATAGTCAAAGTTCTATTTTAGGTTTGTATGAATCACATGTTTATTTGAATTATGAATTGTTAGAACAGAGAATCGAGGCGATGTCTACAGTAACGAAAGACATGGTTGTTTCTTTGGCGAATCGCGTACAACTGGATGTCATCTATCTTTTGGAAGGAAATGGTATGAATGAATAAATTAGAAATAAAAGGACTTGATTTAACTCTTTATGAAGAAAGACTTGCAAATGGCTTAACTATTTATGTCATTCCAAAAGAAAATAGTAAAGGAATTTATGCAACTTTTACCACAAAATTTGGGGGACATGATATTGACTTTATTCCTGAAGGAAAAGAGGAAGTTGTATCTGTTCCCGCAGGAATAGCCCACTTTTTAGAACACAAAATGTTTGCGCAAAAGTCTGGCGAAGATGTGATGAGTTTATTTTCTAAAAATGGTGTTTCTTGTAATGCAAATACTTCTTCCTATAAAACTTGTTATTTATTTGATGGTTCTTCTCATTTTGAAGAAAATCTAAACTTACTTCTAGATTATGTGCAAGAACCTTATTTTACAGAGGAAAATGTCGAAAAAGAAAAACATATCATCGAGCAAGAAATTGATATGACAGCTGATAATCCTTATTCGATTGGGTATTTCCGCTTAATGGAAAACATGTTTGTTTGTGATCCTTCTCGTATACGAGTCATTGGTTCTAAGGAAAGCGTAAACTCGATTACGAAAGAAGATCTATACACATGCTATGAAACATTTTATCATCCCGGAAATATGTTTTTGATTGTAACAGGGAATGTAGATTATGAACGTACCATAGAAATTGTTAAAGAGAATCAAGAAAAGAAGAAATTTAAAGAGTTTAAAAAGCCAACTTTAAAACATTATGAAGAACCAGTTTCTGTTTTAAAGAAGGAAGATACAATTGAAATGAATATTACAGTACCAAAACTAACTTTAGGTTTTAAATTTGATTTAAAAAGGTTGGAGAAAGAATTACAGTTTGATGAGGCTACGATTAGAAGATATGTAGCAATTTATGCTAATTTAAAATTTGGAACGGCCTCTTGTTTTTTAGAAGAAGTGAAACAAGAGGAATTAACAACTTCTGATATGGATTATAGTATATATGCAACTGATGATATTTTGCTTTTAATCTTAGAAGGAGATAGTAAAAATGCAATTGCTTTAAAGAATAGAATTTTAAAAGAAGTAGACAATTACCAGATAGATACCCATTCTTTTGAGTTAAAGAAAAGAGGAATGATTGCCTCTTGTGTTTATACATCTGAGAATATATACTCTTTAAATCAAAAAGTTTTAAGTGATATGATTAGTACAGGAGAGGTAGAAGTTGCTATTTTAGAAAATTATAAAAAATTAAATTATGAAGATTTCATGCGTGTGATTCAATCTTTAGACTTTACAAATTACGCTTTTGTAACTGTAAATCCAAAGAAAAAATAAGCATTTTTCTTTTCATTTCAAAAAAAGTTTGTTATACTAATAACATAGAGGTGACTATATGAAAAATAAAGGTTTTACACTAGCAGAATTACTTGCAGTTATTGTTATTTTAGGTTTAGTTGCAGTAATTGCTGTTCCTGCTGTTACAAAAACATTAGGGGGAACAAAAGCAGAACTTTGTGAAGATCAACTCAAAAATATCAAAGAAGCAGCCCGACTTTATGGAAGTGACCATATGTTGGATCTCCCAGATATAGAAGGGGAGTCTAAAACAATTACCCTAGGTGAATTACAAATGGGTGGTTATATTAAGGAACACTTAGAAAACCCTAAAAATAAACAGGAAATTGATTCAAGTTTATCAATAACAATCACAAAACAGGGACAAAATAAGTGGAAATATGAAGTAGAAGATTTTTGCAATTCATAGAAGAAGCCAAACTATTTTAGGCTTTTTTTGTATAAGTAAAAAAGAGGGGTGTGATTTATGATACTCAATGTAAGTGGAAGAACTGATATTGTAGCTTTTTATTCTAAGTGGTTTTTAAGTCGATATAAGGAAGGATTTGTTGATGTTAGAAATCCATTTTATCCAAAAAAAGTAAGTCGCATTTATTTTAGTGATGTAGATGCTATTGTCTTTTGTACCAAAAATCCTCTTCCTATTTTAAAAAATTTAAGAACAATCACTAAGCCAATTCTATTTCAAGTAACACTTACTCCCTATAAAAAAGATATTGAGCCTTATGTTCCTTCTAAGGGTCTTATTATAGAAGCAATTAAAAAAATTTCTGTGCAAATAGGAATAGAGAATGTATTTGTTCGCTATGATCCTATCTTTATCAGTAATGTATATACAATCGACTATCATAAAAAGGCATTTGCGCATATGTGTGCTTTATTAGATGGCTATGTAAAGACAGTTATTGTTTCGTTTTTAGATGATTATAAAAATGTCCGTAAAAATAAAGCAACATTAAATTTTAAAGCAATAACAGAGGAAATGTATAAAGAAATTGGACTTTCCTTTAGTGAAAGTGCTAGAAAGCATAGTATGACAGTTCAAACTTGTTTTGAAGATAGAAATTTAGTGGAATATGGTTTTAAAAAAGAGGATTGCCTGTCACAAAAGTTAGCTTACCAAGTTACTGGAAAAACGTATAAACCTTGGAAAGCTAGAAAAGGGAAAAAATGCAATTGTGTAGAAATGGTTGATATTGGAGTTTATAATTCCTGTAGTCATTTTTGTAAGTATTGTTATGCCAACTTTGATGAACTTCAAGTAAAGAGAAATTTTCAAAATCATGAGGAATCTTCTTCACTTCTTCTCGGATGTATACAAAAGGAGGATTGTATTGAAGTAAGAAAAAATAGATATAGGTAGAAGGAATGAATAAGCAAACAAAGTGAAAAATGAGGAGTTCCTTTTTAAAGAAAAATAGAAGATAATAAAAAAAATAGAAAAGGACAAGAAATTTTTTATTGATTAAATTGGTCCAAAATAAAATAGGGGAATCCCTATTTTATTTTAGCATGTACTACAAGTCTTTTAGAAGAATCTTTATAACAAGTAGATAAAGTAATAATTTTATCTTGAACAGAAACATTCGTATTAAAATCATAAATACTTCTGTCGGTTAATTTTTTAATAAAAGCTTCAAATTCTTTATCCGAAAATACGACTTGTAAATAATCTGTTGTATTATTGATAACATAAATCGAAAATATTTGTGCTTCATATTTTTTTTGAGCTGTTTCATAGGTAATGATTTGATTCTGTTTATTTGTATACCAATTTTTTTGTAAAACCTTCTTTAAATCACCAAACATAATACTATAATTGGAATCATGGCCATAAATAATGGTATTTTGATCGAAAGTTTCTATATGATTTCGATAGTCCATAAAAATCCAACCATTGATATTATATTTTTTATTAAAACCATGCTTCAAATAATAATCATTATCACTATGTTTTACAACAGGATAGGAAATGGAAGTATTATTGACTGTAAGCCATCCTGTAAATTCATTATTTGTTTTCTTTAAACTCGCCATATCTTTCGTATAACCAGTATTATTTTCTTCTTTTTTAGGCGTTTCTTCCTTCTTAGGAGGTGTTTCTTCAGGCTCAGTTTTAGGTTCCTCTTCTGTTTTGTCTACAACAATGGGGATTTTATTCTCCTGACTGTTTTTTAACTCTTCCCGCAATTTTTCTATTTCTTCTACTTCTTTTTGACTACTATAGGCATGAAATTTAGAGATACCATAAATGAAGAAGGTAACAAAAAATAGAAGGAGAACAGATAGACGAAAAATATTTAAATTTAATTGTTTTAAGACATTTTTTTCTTTATATTCTTTGGTATATTTTATTGTTAAATCAATATTTGATTGCTTTAATTTTTTTCTATACTTTTTGTAAATGGTGTTTACAATATCTTCTAAGTTTTGTTGTTCTTCTTTTCTTTGTAACACAACAATTTGTAGATTTTTCTTTTCTTTGGTAAGAATACATTGCAATAAATCAGTAAATATGACTGTATCTGTTCCATAAAATTCTATTTTTTCTAAACGTTTATTTTCTTTTAAAAAGTAAGCAAAATCACTTAAATCTTCATAATTGTAAGTGTCATAAAAAGTGACTTTTCTTTTATAGACTATTTTTGAGTGGGTATTTAAATCATTTAGAATCATAAAATTACTTTTAATAAATTCTTTTTTTCGATAATGGATGTTTATTTTTAAATCTTTTAAACAATTCTCAAATAAGAAAGAAGTCATTTGATAACATTCTAATGTTTCTAGATAAATAAGCTTTTTAATCATAGAATAGTATTCACTAGGGACAATGGCATCTTCTTTGATGAGGATATCCTTTATAGTGGGAATATCTTGTATGATAGGGACAACAAGAGGGAACATTTCTACTTTTTCTAAATGAATGCTTGCAATGTTTTCCTTCATAAATAATTCTTTTAAAAAAACTTGAATAAAAGAATCTTGTAATTTTTTTTCTTCAAAGATAATTTCTTTAAAATTCCAAACATTTGTTACATTGAGTTGGTCTTTTTTTCTGTCTTGCTTTGCATTTTCAAAAACAATTTTTTTCCCTATTTTCCGAATAATTATGTTCATACTTTCACCTTAGTATTTATTATAACATGAAAAGGTACAGAAGTAAATTATTGTTGTTTCATGGCGGAAATAGCTTCCTCTAGTGTATCATCTTCTGCATTCGGCTGTGTTCCTTTAATGTAGTAAAATAAGGTTTTATTTTTTGTATCTTCTTTTGCTATTTCTCCACTGATTGGATCGACAAAAACGCCTACAACATTATTTGGTGTTTCATACCAATGATCTTCTTTATCTTTTAAATATTTTTCGATGGCATCTACCCAAAAATACTTCATCATTAAGCTATCTTCATTATCGGTTTGCTTATCGCTATCATAACCCATCCAAGTCCCTAATAAAACATCTTTGTTGTAACCAAATATCCAGTTATCCGTTTCAGTTGTTCCTGTTTTTATGGCATATTTCTTGGTCATTTTAGAGGCAATGCTTGAACACGTTGGATAGGTATAGTCTACAAAACTTTTATTATAACAATTTGTTAGCAATTCATTTAAAATATAGACATGACTTTTATTTAAAATATTGTCATTTTCCTCTTTAAATTCATAAAGGACATTTCCATGCATGTCTTCTACCTTTGTGATATAATGCGGTTTGATTTTATTTCCTTCATTCGCAAATGTGGCATATCCTTGCATCATATTCATGATATTAATTTCATTCGTACCTAAAGCAAGAGAGGGAATGGAATCTAACTTTTCACTAATTCCTAGGCGACTTGCAAATTCAACTAGGTTTTCTTCCCCTAAGAAAAGGTGCGTTTTTACAGCATAGATGTTATCGGAATAAGCAATAGCAGCAGCTAAGGAGATATTCTTATTCGCATATAAATTAGCATAATTTTCAGGAGCATAGGTTTTGTCACCAGAGAAGGTAAACACTGTTTTTTCACTTGTGAATGTTGTGGAAGCAGTAAAGCCACTTTCTAAGGCTGTATAATAGAGAAAAGGTTTCATCGTAGAACCAACTTGTCTTTTCGAAGAAGTAACACGATTAAATTGGCTTTTGTTATAATCCCTTCCTCCCAATATAGCAAGAATACTCCCATCATTTGGATTCATCATTACCGATGAAATTTGAATTTCCTCATTGTTTGCTAAATTTTTATCCATACTTTCTTCTAATATTTTTTGTGCATTTTGATCGAGAGTTGTATAGATTTTAAGGCCACCTGTTGATAAGAAAGAGCTAGGAACAGAAGATATAGTTTCTAGTTCTTTTAAAACGGCATCTTGGTAGTACATAAGTGCTTTTGAATTATTTTGGTTTAAGCTTCCTACATAGCTTAATTTTATTTCCTTTGCTTCCTCCATCTCTTCTTTGGAAATATAGTTGTTTTTGACCATTGCGTTTAAAATGATGCTTTGTCTTCCTTTCGCTGCTTCCTCATTTTGAATGGGAGAATAATTGGAGGGTGATTTAGGAATTCCAGCTAAAATAGATGCCTCAGCAAGGGTTAGTTCAGAAGCCTTTTTTCCAAAATAATATTCGCTCGCTTTTCCAATTCCGTAAATACCTCCATAATTAATAGTGTTTAAATAGCCTTCTAATATTTCTTCTTTGGAATAGTGTGATTCTAGTTGTATAGTAAGCCATGCCTCTGTTATTTTACGCTTCCACGTTTTATCAAAGTCTAAAAAGAGGTTTTTCGCATATTGCTGTGTAATGGTAGAAGCACCTTCTTTTCTTTTTCCACTTTTGAAATTGTTAAAAAGGGCTTTTCCAATACGCAAAAAGTCAAATCCCTTATGATCATAAAAATTTTTGTCTTCTACAGCAATTGTTGCATTAATTAAGTAAGGAGATATGTTTTCAAGAGAAATCCATTCCTCATCCTTTCCATTAAAAACTTCTCCTTTATTATCATAAAGATAATAGCCATTTGCAGAATCAATGGCAAGTTTTGGCCTTGTTTTCGCATAAAAATAAAGACCATAATAAAATCCAAAACCTAAAAGACATAAAACCGGAAAAATCGATAAAAGTATAAGTTTCTTTTTCATGGTCCACCTCTTTTAATAGTATTGGATATAAATACCAAAAATATGTGTTTTAGTTTTCAGAAAGAAACGACAAAAATAAAAAAATGTGTTATAATTGAGATAGAAGGTAGGTGGATTTATGGCAAGAATATATCGAGATTATTATAAAATGTATTCGATCTCTCCTGATGCAACAGATATAGAAGTCGAGGAGATTTTAAAAACTCTCTTAAAAAAGTATCAGGTTCAAGAAAGAGAAAATGCCCAAATGCAAAGAGAATATAGTTGTATTTATGAAGCTTATCAAGCATTAACGAAGGATAGAAAATTATATGATTTGGAGTATAAAAGACGAAATCCAATTGTTTATTCCCATCCACAAAAACAGGATGAGGAAATAGAAAAATTTTCTAAATTAGAAAATATGTCTTTTGGGGAGAAGAATGCAAAGAAAGAGGAATTTTTTATCAAAATTGCTGCTTTAGAAAATAGAATTAGTTCTCTACATGAACAAGTAGGAATTTATTCAAACGAGTGGATGCATTTGATGGATTTGAAAAGAGAAATACCAAAGAAAGTGGCCCAATGCAAAGAGAAAGTGCAAAGTGAAAAAAGCTATTGTGATGCTATTTTGTTTTTAAAGGAGATGGAGGAACGTGAAAAAAATCCATTAAAGAAGCTTTTTATTGGACAAGCAGACTTTGAGAAAAAGAGAGTCTGCTTAGAGTTGATTACGATGTATACATTAAAAATAGAGGATTATAAGAAAGAATTAGAAGAGGAAGCACGAAGGAAAGAGGAAGAATTGCACAAAAAGGAAGGGCAAGGAAATGGGCAGATAGAACCATTCGATTTAGAGGAGAAAGAAATGTTTTCTTTTGCTAGTTCGAAACAAGAAGAAGTAGGGAAGGTCATTGTGTAATTGTTATAAAAAAAGAAAGTAGGTGACGAACATGTATCTAAAGAAAATTATTGCGAGTGGTTTTAAATCTTTTGCAGATAAAATTGTAATTGATTTATCAAAAGGAATTACAGGAATTGTAGGACCAAATGGAAGTGGGAAAAGTAATGTGGTAGATGCAGTTCGTTGGGTACTAGGGGAACAGTCTATAAAATCTTTACGTGGAGATGCTTCCATGAGTGATGTTATTTTCGCCGGAAGCAAATCGAGAAATGGTATGAATATGGCAAGTGTAACTCTTGTCTTTGATAATACAGATCATTATTTGAATTTGGATTATAGTGAAGTATCCATAAAAAGAAGAGTTTATAGAGATGGTACGAATGAGTATGCCATTAATG